>NZ_OZ481793.1:0-10000 GCF_984799155.1 Bacillus sp. SRL337
TTGGAGAATATAGGGGACTTGTGGAATAAAGCCCTCTCGAATATAGAGAAAAAGATCAGTAAACCCAGTTTTGATACTTGGTTGAAGTCTACAAAAGCTCATTCCATACAAGGAGATACACTTATCATCACCGCCCCCAATGAATTTGCCAGAGATTGGCTTGAGGGAAGGTACTCTCAACTAATATCCGATGTCCTGTTAGATATTACTGGTGAAGAACTTATTGTTAAATTTATTATTCCGCAAAACCAGGAACCGGAAGAGTTTGATTTACCTGTTCCCCCGAAGAAAGTGGCCGATAATGATGATGGCCAGGACTTCCAGCAAAATATGCTGAATCCCAAGTATATGTTCGATACTTTTGTCATTGGATCTGGTAATCGCTTTGCACATGCAGCCTCACTTGCTGTAGCAGAAGCTCCGGCAAAGGCATATAATCCACTTTTCATCTATGGGGGAGTAGGACTGGGGAAAACCCACTTGATGCATGCCATTGGCCACTATGTCCTTGAGCATAATCCATCAGCTAAAGTGGTTTATTTATCCTCCGAGAAATTCACAAATGAATTCATCAATTCCATCCGTGACAATAAAGCCGTTGATTTCCGCAATAAGTATCGGAATGTCGATGTCCTGCTGATTGATGATATTCAATTTCTTGCAGGAAAAGAACAGACCCAGGAAGAGTTCTTCCATACATTCAATACACTGCATGAAGAAAGCAAGCAGATAGTCATTTCAAGTGACCGTCCTCCAAAAGAAATTCCGACACTTGAGGACAGGCTCCGTTCCCGCTTTGAATGGGGCCTCATTACTGATATCACACCTCCGGACCTCGAAACGAGGATTGCGATTTTAAGAAAAAAAGCAAAAGCGGAAGGCTTAGATATACCGAATGAAGCCATGCTTTATATAGCCAACCAGATTGATTCCAACATCCGGGAACTAGAAGGTGCCTTGATTAGAGTTGTTGCTTATTCCTCTTTGATCAATAAAGATATCAATGCAGATCTGGCTGCGGAGGCATTGAAAGATATCATCCCAAGTTCAAAACCGAAAGTGATTACGATTGCTGATATTCAAAGAGTTGTCGGTGAGCAGTTCAATGTAAAACTGGAAGATTTCAAAGCCAAAAAACGGACAAAGTCCATTGCATTCCCTAGGCAGATTGCCATGTATCTCTCCAGGGAAATGACCGATTTCTCACTCCCTAAAATTGGAGAAGAGTTTGGAGGAAGGGACCACACCACCGTAATCCATGCTCATGAGAAGATTTCAAAAATGCTTGGCGTTGATTCTGGATTCCAGCACCAGTTGAAAGAAATCCGCGATCTCCTAAAAAATTAATATAGATAGTTATCCTGAATACTGTTAATAACTTTGCTATGTTTTTACACAGTCTGTCCACATGTGGATAGACTGTGTTTACTTTCGTTTTTCGCACTTATCCACATACTAACAGCCCCTATTACTACTAGTACTATTTTTTTATAAATATATTAGTATATGCTGCAGTAAAAAAATCATGCTTGAACTGGAGGAAAAGATAATGAAATTTGTTATCCAAAGGGATGCTCTCGTACAGAGTGTCGGCGACGTAATGAAAGCTGTAACATCCAGAACAACAATCCCGATTCTTACGGGTATTAAAATCATCGCAAATGATGAAGGAGTCACATTGACAGGAAGTGATTCTGATATTTCCATCGAATCATTCATTCCCAAAGAGGAAGAGGGACGTGAAATAGTGGAGGTAACAGAGGCAGGCGGGATTGTCCTGCAGGCAAAATTCTTCAGTGAAATTGTAAAAAAACTGCCTATGGATACGGTGGAAATTGAAGTGCAGAATCATTTGCAGACCGTCATCCGTTCGGGAAAAGCAGAATTCAACTTGAATGGCCTGGATCCAGAGGAGTATCCTCATCTTCCTCAAATCGAGGAAGGAAATGCATTAAAGATTCCAACCGATTTATTAAAAACCATGGTAAGACAAACTGTATTCGCAGTGTCCACCTCAGAAACACGCCCCATCTTGACAGGTGTAAACTGGAAGGTTGAAAATGGGGAACTTTCCTGTATTGCAACAGACAGCCATCGTCTGGCGATGAGAAAAGCCCCCGTAGAGAATGACACCGGAAAAGAATACAATATCGTCATTCCAGGGAAAAGTTTGACAGAACTAAGCAAAATTTTGGATGACAATTCAGATCTTGTTGAGATAGTCATGACAGATAATCAGGTATTGTTCAAAGCGAAACACTTATTGTTCTTCTCAAGACTGCTTGAAGGAAACTATCCTGACACAAGCCGATTGATACCAAATGAGAGTAAAACAGAATTGACACTTACAACAAAGGAGTTCCTTCAAGCCATTGATCGTGCGTCACTTTTGGCAAGAGAAGGAAGGAATAATGTTGTAAAATTGTCCACAATCGATAATGGCCTGATTGAAATCTCTTCCAATACACCAGAAATCGGAAAAGTAATCGAGCAGGTTCAAAGCCAATCGATTGATGGTGAAGATCTTAAGATTTCCTTCAGTGCCAAATATATGATGGATGCCTTAAAGGCATTGGAAGGAACAGAGATTCACATCAACTTTACCGGTGCAATGAGACCATTTGTCATCAAACCGCTACATGATGATTCCATCCTGCAGCTGATCCTTCCTGTAAGAACATATTAATCACAATAAAATGGCTGGCTGTATAACCACATCGAAACGTTATACAGCCAGTCTCTTTTCTTTTTTAGAGATTGACACTTTATTGCTCTAAAGCAGTGAGGGACTGTCCCCCACTGCTTTAAAGCGTTAAACCCCTGCAGTCAAGGATGATCGTCACTCCGACATAGGCAGGGTTTTGTATTAAGATGAAAATATAGTAAAATATATTATTAGATATTAATGCCGGAAAGTAGTGATGGTCGTGGAAAAGAAAATCGCAATAGAAACGGAATATATTACATTGGGACAATTCTTGAAGCTTGCAGACGTCATTCAATCAGGCGGGATGGCCAAATGGTTCCTGAGCGAATATGAAGTGTACGTCAATGGAGACCAAGATCAAAGAAGAGGAAGAAAACTAAGGGTTGGAGACAAAGTCGAAATTGAGGAAAACGGGGCTTTCATCATCTCTGACGAAGAATAAAGAGGATGTCTGTATATGTACATTGAAGAAATACAGCTCAAAAACTATCGGAACTATGATTCCGTCGATATCGCGTTTGAGAACAATGTGAATGTCATTTTAGGTGAAAATGCCCAGGGAAAGACGAATGTCATGGAGTCGATCTATGTTTTGGCAATGGCGAAATCCCACAGGACCTCAAACGATAAAGATTTGATACGCTGGGATGAGGAATATGCTAAAATAAAAGGCAGGATAAAAAAACATAATGGGTCACTTCCGCTGGAGTTGGTCATTTCCAAAAAGGGAAAGAAAGCTAAATCCAATCACCTTGAACAGAAGAAGCTTAGCCAATATGTTGGAAATATGAATGTCGTCATGTTTGCGCCTGAAGACCTCCATCTCGTAAAAGGGAGCCCTCAAGTAAGGCGTCGTTTTATTGATATGGAAATCGGGCAGGTCTCACCTGTCTATTTGCATGATATTGCTTTATATCAAAAGGTTCTTCAGCAGCGGAATCATTATTTGAAAATGCTGCAGACCAAGAAACAGAAGGATGAAACGATGCTTGATGTCCTGACTGAGCAGCTTATTGAAATATCAGCCAAAATCATCAGGAAACGTTATGACTTCATCCAACTTCTGCAAGAATGGGCACGCCCTATCCATTCAGGTATATCAAGGGGACTTGAAACCTTGGATATTCAATATAAACCGTCTATAGATGTATGCGAAGATCAAGATTGGTCGAAAATGGTAGGAATAATAGAGGATAAGTTCAATAGCATCCGCCAAAGAGAAATTGACAGAGGCGTGACATTGGCGGGCCCGCACAGGGATGATCTGCAGTTCTTCGTCAATGACAGGGATGTACAGACGTTTGGTTCACAAGGCCAGCAGCGTACAACAGCCCTTTCTTTGAAATTGGCTGAAATTGAATTGATCCATGCAGAAATCAAAGAATACCCGATTCTTTTGCTGGATGATGTTTTGTCAGAGCTTGATGATTTCAGGCAGTCGCATTTGCTGAATACGATTCAAGGGAAAGTGCAGACCTTTGTCACCACCACTAGTGTTGATGGCATCGATCACCAGACATTGAACGAAGCAACCACATTTGAGGTTGAATCAGGTCATATCAAGAGAGTGAAGTGAGGTGTTTCCATGTATATTCATGTTGGCGAAGATGTGATGGTACGAACGGATGAAATTGTTGCAATAATTGACAAGGATACAGTCCAATTTTCAGAGGAGATGCAATTATTCCTGAAAAAGAAAGAAACCCAGACGAGCAACCTGGCAAAAGGTACATATAAGTCGCTTGTGGTTACCATCGATCAGCTGTATCTTTCACCATTGGCATCGACGACATTGAAGAAGCGATCGAAAAAATGGAATACCCATGACAATCTTTTAAATAGATAATCAGAAAGACATATATATTCAAGCATGATTACATGCACAGGAAGTGTAGGTGAATTGGTGTGACAATGGAACAAGAACAAAAACAATCTTATGATGAAAATCAGATACAGGTCTTAGAAGGTTTAGAAGCCGTCAGGAAACGTCCAGGGATGTATATCGGTTCCACAAGTTCCAAAGGCCTTCATCACTTGGTTTGGGAAATCGTTGATAACAGTATTGACGAAGCACTGGCAGGGTACTGTTCAGAAATCAAGGTCATCATAGAAGAGGATAACAGCATAACTGTTAAAGATAATGGACGCGGAATACCGGTGGGTATCCATGAGAAAATGGGAAGGCCTGCTGTCGAAGTCATCATGACAGTGCTTCATGCCGGAGGTAAGTTCGGCGGCGGTGGATATAAAGTATCCGGCGGCCTGCATGGTGTAGGGGCATCAGTTGTTAATGCCCTGTCCACAGAGTTAGAGGTATTCGTACACCGTGACGGCAAGATCCATTATCAAAAATTCGAAAAAGGTGCTCCGAGCTTTGATTTAAAAGTTACTGGTGAAACAGATATCACCGGTACGGTCATCCACTTCAAGCCGGATCCCGAAATCTTTACGGAAACAAGAGAATATGATTTTGACATTTTAGCAAACCGTCTTCGTGAACTTGCCTTCCTTAACAAGGGAATCAGAATCATCATCGAAGATAAACGGGTGGAAGATAAAAAGAACGAGTATCACTATGAGGGCGGAATCAAGTCATATGTAGAGCACTTGAACCGTACAAAAGAAGTGGTTCATGAAGAACCGATCTTCATTGAAGGTGAAAGGGAAAACATTTCCGTGGAAATAGCCCTTCAGTACAATGATGGCTTTGCGAGCAATATTTATTCTTTTGCCAATAACATTCATACGTATGAAGGTGGAACCCATGAATCCGGCTTTAAAACGGCGCTGACCCGTGTTATCAATGATTATGCCCGTAAAAATAGTCTATTCAGGGAAAGTGATGCCAATCTTTCCGGTGAAGATGTACGTGAGGGAATTACGGCCATTATTTCAATCAAACACCCTGATCCTCAATTTGAAGGTCAGACAAAGACGAAACTTGGTAACTCAGAGGCAAGGACAATTACGGACAGCTTGTTTACAGAGCACTTCGAGTCATTCCTTCTGGAAAACCCGGTTGTCGCCAGGAAAGTCGTCGATAAGGGAATGATGGCTGCAAGGGCAAGACTGGCTGCGAAAAAAGCGCGTGAGCTTACCCGCCGCAAAAGTGCTCTTGAAGTATCAAGCCTTCCGGGGAAACTGGCTGACTGTTCTTCAAGGGATCCTAAAATCAGTGAAATTTATATCGTTGAGGGTGACTCTGCAGGAGGCTCTGCCAAACAGGGACGTGACCGGCACTTCCAGGCGATTCTGCCTCTTAGAGGAAAGATCATTAACGTTGAAAAAGCAAGATTGGATAAAATTCTATCCAATAACGAAGTCCGTGCGATGATCACTGCTCTTGGAACAGGAATCGGCGAAGACTTTGATATTTCCAAGGCTCGTTATCAAAAGGTTGTCATCATGACAGATGCCGATGTTGATGGAGCACACATCCGTACGTTGCTGCTCACATTCTTCTATCGCTATATGAGACAAATCATTGAAGCGGGTTACATTTATATCGCCCAGCCGCCACTTTATCAAATAAAGCAAGGCAAGAAAATTGAGTATGTTTATTCAGACAAACAGCTGGAGGAAGCACTTGCACAAATGCCAGCCCAGCCTAAACCGGGAATCCAGCGTTATAAGGGTCTTGGCGAGATGAATGCTACACAGCTATGGGAAACGACGATGGATCCTGAATTCAGGACACTTCTGCAGGTAAGCCTTGAAGATGCAATTGAAGCGGATGAAACCTTCGAAATGCTGATGGGAGATAAAGTAGAACCTCGCAGAAACTTCATCGAAGACAATGCTGCATATGTAAAAAACCTGGATGTTTAATTCATAAGCAGGATAGAACCATTTCTATCCTGTCTTTTACATAGAGGCCTTAAACGAAGAAATACAGCATATTCTGTAAGTTAATTTTTTTATTGCAAGTCTATATTCATATTTAATTGATGGAAGCGGAGGGTGTACAATCTCCTGCGGGCCTAGCGGGAACAAGGTTACGGCCCCACTGGAACGTAAACCTGCAATCCAGCTCCAGTTCCGGCGACTAGCAGATTCCGGTCTCTCTCCTGGTGATAAGCGAACATCGACTCACTCTGTTCGTTGTGTTTCCTTATCTCATACGAGAGCCCTCCAATCTGAACGTCACTGAATGGATGCTTGTGCTTTTTTAGCAAGCAATGCCGAGGAGGCCCAATACCCGCCCTGCAGAGTCAGGCATCCGGAGCAGAATCAACCTGCACTCTTTTCGTGAAAAGCAAGAAAGAAACATAGTGTGGACATAGGTAACTAAATACCTTTAAAAGGAGGTTCCTTCTATTATGGCGGAAACACCACGTTCTAATGTACAAGAAATCAATATAAGCCAGGAAATGCGTACATCCTTCCTGGACTATGCAATGAGTGTTATCGTTTCACGTGCATTGCCTGATGTACGTGATGGTCTTAAACCCGTACACCGAAGAATCCTGTATGCGATGAATGACCTTGGAATGACATCTGATAAAGCCTATAAGAAATCTGCACGTATCGTCGGTGAAGTAATCGGTAAGTATCACCCCCACGGTGACACTGCAGTATACGATACAATGGTCCGTATGGCACAGGATTTCAACTACCGTTACATGCTTGTAGACGGCCATGGAAACTTTGGATCTGTCGATGGAGATTCAGCAGCAGCCATGCGTTATACAGAAGCTAGAATGTCCAAGATTTCAATGGAGATCATCCGTGATATTAACAAAGATACAATAGATTACAGAGATAACTATGACGGTTCAGAACGTGAGCCGATTGTAATGCCTTCCCGATTCCCGAACCTGTTGGTGAATGGTTCATCAGGTATTGCGGTTGGAATGGCAACAAACATCCCGCCTCATCAACTGGGTGAGGTGATAGACGGTCTTCTTGCGTTGAGCAGAGATCCTGAAATTACGATTCAGGAATTAATGGATTACATTCCGGGCCCGGATTTCCCGACTGCTGGAATGATCGTTGGAAGAAGCGGAATCCGCAGAGCATACGAGTCAGGTAAAGGCTCCATCACCATGAGGGCGAAAGTTAGAATTGAGACAAAAGCCAACGGTAAAGAAACAATCATCGTCGAGGAAATCCCATATCAGGTCAATAAAGCAAAGCTTATTGAAAAAATCGCTGATTTGGTCCGAGACAAAAAGATAGATGGCATAACAGATTTGCGTGACGAATCCGACCGTAATGGAATGAGGATCGTCATTGAAGTCCGCAAAGATGCCAATGCCAATGTCCTTTTAAATAATCTTTATAAACAGACTGCACTGCAAACAAGTTTCGGTATTAACCTTCTTGCGCTTGTAGACGGCCAGCCAAAGGTCCTGAACTTAAAGCAGTGTCTATATTACTATTTAGAACATCAAAAGGTGGTCATCCGCAGAAGAACCGAGTTTGAACTGAAAAAGGCAGAAGCACGTGCTCACATTCTGGAAGGACTGCGAATCGCACTGGACCATATCGATGAAATCATTGCCTTGATCCGCGGATCTCAAACAACCGATATTGCGCGTGAAGGTTTAATGGAAAACTTTTCTCTCTCGGAGAAACAAGCACAAGCCATCCTTGATATGCGTCTTCAGCGCTTGACTGGTCTGGAACGGGATAAGATTGAAAATGAGTATCAAGATTTGATTAAATTGATTGCAGAATTAAGAGCGATTCTTGCGGATGAAGAAAAAGTATTGGACATTATCCGTGAAGAATTGAATGAGATTAAAGAACGTTTTAATGATGGGCGCCGTACTGAAATCGTGGCAGGCGGCATCGAACAGATTGAGGATGAAGATCTCATCCCTCGTGAAAATATCATCCTGACATTGACACATAATGGCTACATCAAGCGCCTTCCTGTTTCCACCTACCGCAGCCAGAAGCGCGGCGGACGAGGAATTCAGGGAATGGGTACGAATGGTGATGATTTCGTAGAACATCTGTTGACGACATCTACTCATGACACAATCCTTTTCTTTACGAACAAAGGAAAGGCATTCAAAGCAAAAGGATATGAGATTCCTGAATTCAGCCGTACGGCAAAAGGAATTCCAATCATTAATATGCTGGGCGTCGACAAAGGTGAGTGGGTCAATGCCATGATCCGCATCGAGGAATTCGTTGATGACTGGTATCTGTTCTTCACTACAAAGCAGGGAGTCTCCAAACGTACCCCAGTATCTGACTTTGCTAATATCAGAACCAATGGGCTGATTGCCATCAATTTGAGAGAAAACGATGAACTCATTTCCGTTAAACTGACCGATGGCAGCAAAGACATCATTATTGGAACACAAAAAGGGATGTTGATCCGGTTCCCTGAAACGGATGTGCGTTCAATGGGAAGAACAGCGACGGGTGTAAAAGGAATCAACCTGGATTCTGAAGATATTGTAGTCGGCATGGAAATCCTGGAAGAAAAAGATGATGTTTTGGTTGTCACAGAGAAAGGATTCGGAAAACGTACACCTGCTGAAGAATACCGTATCCAGACCCGTGGCGGAAAAGGATTGAAAACATGTAATATCACGGACAGAAACGGAGAACTCATCTCTGTGAAGGCCGTTACTGGAGAAGAAGACCTGATGCTGATTACGGCACAAGGTGTCCTCATCCGCATGGACGTAAATGATATTTCGACAACAGGAAGGAATACGCAAGGTGTCAAACTCATCCGCCTGGATGAAAACAGCAGCGTAGCCACTGTAGCGAAGGTTGAAAAAGAGGAAGAAAAAGAAGAAGAGGAAATTCCGGTTGACTTGACTGAAGAACCTGATGATCAAGTGACAGAGGAAACTCCTGATGACAATGATACCGAATAATGAAACAATCACTCTCCTTTATGGGGAGTGATTTTTTTTATTAACATGTGCTACCTCATACTGCTATCTGGTAAAATAAAGAAGTGAATGTCAAATAGAGGTGAAAACATGAGGATAAAGATTAGTGAGGTAGAAGAAGGCTGCATTCTTGAACAGGACATTATGGGAATGACTTCATTGCCAATCATTCCGAGAAACACTGTATTGCATGATATACATATGAAAGTATTGCATTCATTCCAAATAGGGGAAGTGTCTGTAAAGCGGACAAAAGCGGATGGCACACCCTTTTATCCACAACAAATAGTAGATATGGAAGACACTCAAGTAGAACCACCCAAACATCGGGATGATTTCCTGGAATTATATCTGGCAAAAGTCCAGCAGTTTAAAAAAGAGTTCAAGAACTGGCAGTCAGGGATGCCTGTTTCCATCGCAAAGATCAGACAGA
>NZ_OZ481793.1:15000-32500 GCF_984799155.1 Bacillus sp. SRL337
CCCAGGCGACTGTTTAGCAAAAACACAGGTCTCTGCGAAGCCGTAAGGCGAAGTATAGGGGCTGACGCCTGCCCGGTGCTGGAAGGTTAAGGGGAGTGCTTAGCGCAAGCGAAGGTGCGAACCGAAGCCCCAGTAAACGGCGGCCGTAACTATAACGGTCCTAAGGTAGCGAAATTCCTTGTCGGGTAAGTTCCGACCCGCACGAAAGGCGCAACGATCTGGGCACTGTCTCAACGAGAGACTCGGTGAAATTATAGTACCTGTGAAGATGCAGGTTACCCGCGACAGGACGGAAAGACCCCGTGGAGCTTTACTGTAGCCTGATATTGAATTTTGGCACAGCTTGTACAGGATAGGTAGGAGCCTTGGAAACCGGAGCGCCAGCTTCGGTGGAGGCGCTGGTGGGATACTACCCTGGCTGTGTTGAACTTCTAACCCGCGCCCCTGATCGGGGTGGGAGACAGTGTCAGGTGGGCAGTTTGACTGGGGCGGTCGCCTCCTAAAGAGTAACGGAGGCGCCCAAAGGTTCCCTCAGAATGGTTGGAAATCATTCGCAGAGTGTAAAGGCACAAGGGAGCTTGACTGCGAGACCTACAAGTCGAGCAGGGACGAAAGTCGGGCTTAGTGATCCGGTGGTTCCGCATGGAAGGGCCATCGCTCAACGGATAAAAGCTACCCCGGGGATAACAGGCTTATCTCCCCCAAGAGTCCACATCGACGGGGAGGTTTGGCACCTCGATGTCGGCTCATCGCATCCTGGGGCTGTAGTCGGTCCCAAGGGTTGGGCTGTTCGCCCATTAAAGCGGTACGCGAGCTGGGTTCAGAACGTCGTGAGACAGTTCGGTCCCTATCCGTCGTGGGCGCAGGAAATTTGAGAGGAGCTGTCCTTAGTACGAGAGGACCGGGATGGACGCACCGCTGGTGTACCAGTTGTCTTGCCAAAGGCATCGCTGGGTAGCTATGTGCGGAAGGGATAAGTGCTGAAAGCATCTAAGCATGAAGCCCCCCTCGAGATGAGATTTCCCATCACTTTATGTGAGTAAGATCCCTGAAAGATGATCAGGTAGATAGGTCTGAGGTGGAAGCGTGGCGACACGTGCAGCTGACAGATACTAATCGATCGAGGACTTAACCACGTTAAAAAGCGCAGGCGGCTTTTAATAGCCGCCGGAGCTGGATTGCAAAATAGCGAAACTCGGAACCCTTTCAGATTCTTCATGACCTTTATCTAGTTTTGAGAGAACGATGTTCTGTCAACTTCATACAGTCTGGTGACTAAGGCGAAGAGGTCACACCCGTTCCCATGCCGAACACGGAAGTTAAGCTCTTCAGCGCCGATGGTAGTTGGGGGATCTCCCCCTGTGAGAGTAGGACGTCGCCAGGCAATCAAAAGAGTACCCGAAGGGGTGCTCTTTTTTATGGAGAAAAAGGAGAATAAGCCAAGAGTGTTTAGTTCTGACCTTTGATTCAAGAGCACTGCTCGGGCGGAGAGGAGCAAGAAGGTCGAGGACGAGAGGGAGAGAACACCGGAGTGGGCTCTGCCCATGAGGATGTGAACGAGCGAAGCGGACGAAGAGATTCGCCGCTCATCGCCGTCCGAGCCTTCAGCGCCGATGGTAGTTGGGGATCCCCCTGTGAGAGTAGGACGTCGCCAGGCATTCAAAAGAGTACCCGAAGGGTGCTCTTTTCTTATGGAGAAAAAGGAGGATAAACCAAGAGTGTGTAGTTCCGGCCTTTAATCAAGAGCACTGCTCGGGCGGAGAGGAGCAAGAAGGTCAAGGACGCGAGGGAGAGAACACCGGAGTGGGCTCTGCCCATGAGGATGTGAACGAGCGAAGCGGACGAAGACGAAGAGAGCAAAAACTCCCCAGGCTGCTCTTAGAGGCAGGAGAAGGATTGGACAAACATACCAACTTATTCTAGAGACAATGGAATCCTTTTAGGCTATTGAGAAGGGAGCTTCACGCATAATTGAAGAAACTCACTGCATATCTCTAGAGCATACCTAATCACTGTTATCCGGGACATTCAAATTTGATAATCCATCATCTATACCTTAATCTAAGGATATATAGAGTAAAGGAGAGATGAAGATGTCTTCGATTTACGAGTTTAGTGCGTTGAAACCAAATGGTGAAGAAGTGTCTTTAAGCGAATATAAAGGCAAGGCAATGATTATTGTCAATACTGCTAGCAAGTGCGGTTTTACTCCTCAATTTGATGAACTGCAGTCTCTTTATGAGGAATATAAGGAGAGAGGGGTAACTGTTCTTGGCTTTCCCTCTGATCAATTCATGAACCAGGAATTTGGCAATGATGATGAGATCATGGAATTTTGTAAGGTCAATTATGGTGTCAGTTTTCCTATGTTTTCTAAAGTAGATGTGAAGGGATCTGGAGCGCATCCGTTATTTAAATTTTTGATTAAAGAAAAAAAAGGCTTGATGACATCTGAAGTAAAGTGGAACTTTACAAAGTTCCTTGTAGATAAGGAAGGGAATGTTGTAAAACGCTATGCTCCGCAAACTTCTCCCGCCAAGATAAAAGAAGATTTGGATAAAGTCCTTTAAGTATAAAGCGTGAATTCGGGTATGAATTCACGCTTTTTGATATTGTACGATTACTGTCTTTTCCCCTGCATCTTAGTAAAAAGATAGTTCTTTACTAAAATCGGCGGCTTCTCAAGAGATAGACACAGAAAGTTCTTGATGATCGGGTAGTCATCGGAAGAATTGGATTTTAGAAGCTCACTCCACCATTCTGTTTCATACCTGGCAATCATGCTAAGGTTATAAAGCAGCAGGTAATGGATAATGGGCTCCGGCAGGGTGTAGGCTTCTGACCGATCGACTGAGATCGAGTATTGATTATTGCGGGTATTCAGGCGTATCGGTGGCAGTTCAATTGGATCAGGTGCTAGTAGGTGCAGGCGTCCATCTTGTATATCAATTTTATTTGCCGTCTTTTCTTTTAAAAATTGTGCCAAGCGTTCTTTCGACATATGGTAATGGTCCAGAATTTCATTTGGGACAGACAGGAACCGGTCTTGTTGATAAATGGGAAATTGTGTTCGTTTTGAGAGTACCAATTGGAAAGTATCATCCATTTCGGGTATCTGAGACAAGAGGTCCCCCATTTGAAACTTTTCTGCTTCCAGATGTTTCACGTGAAACATTTCTTGGGCAAAGTGGGAAAGAAGTCCATTTTTTTGGATCTTAATTTCATCTTTCAGGAAACTGTATTGCTGTTTTTTCCGCTTTCGGCTTGTCACCCCATGAGCGAGTACAGATGTATTCTGCGGGTAAAAGGGATCAATGGTTAGAACGCAGGCTTTGATTAAATGTATATATCCATAAAACAACAGGATGGGCTGAATGGATAGTGGTGTTAGCAGAGCCTGTTTGAAATACAGTTCACCTTGTTCTAAATAATAGATGAATGGGTAGCAGTTGTTATAGCTTTGTACATCGGCTTCTTTAAGATCTGTTTTTTGGTAGCATTTTCTTAAATAATTTTGGGCCGTTTCGGCAGAATGAAAACAGCTTAATGATTCCCAGACAGAAGAGGTGGACATCATTTTATAACCTCCAAGTTATCCGAATAATCTAACTAATAGATATCACCTTGACAGTATTTTATCCAATTGATAACCTACTAATAATATTTTTGGAAAAGGGGGACAAGAAAGATGTGGGAAACGAAATTTGCTAAAGAGGGTTTAACGTTCGATGATGTATTGCTGCTTCCTGCGAAATCAGAAGTTTTGCCTAAGGATGTAAGCATAAAAGTTAGTTTGACGAATACTCTGAATTTGAATGTTCCTGTAATCAGTGCGGGTATGGACACAGTCACTGAAGCCGAAATGGCAATTGCCATGGCAAGGCAGGGCGGGTTAGGTATCATTCATAAGAACATGAGTATTGAGCAGCAAGCTGAACAAGTGGATAAAGTAAAACGTTCAGAAAGCGGAGTCATTTCCGATCCATTTTTCTTATCTCCAGAGCATCAGGTATTTGATGCTGAACATCTGATGGGCAAGTACCGTATTTCAGGTGTTCCAATCGTGAATAATTTTGAAGAACAAAAGCTTGTTGGAATCCTAACCAACAGGGACTTGCGCTTCATCCAGGATTACTCGATCCAAATCTCAGATGTCATGACAAAAGAGAATTTGGTAACAGCACCTGTAGGTACTACACTTGACGAAGCAGAAAAAATCCTTCAGCAGTATAAGATTGAAAAGCTGCCATTAATTGATGAAAATGGTGTCTTGAAAGGTCTTATCACTATTAAGGATATTGAAAAGGTGATTGAATTCCCCAATTCTGCCAAAGATAAATTTGGCCGTTTGCTTGCAGGAGCTGCAGTCGGTGTTTCCGGAGATACAATGAAAAGGGTTGAACACCTTGTGAAGTCACAAGTAGATGCCATCGTCATTGATACAGCTCATGGGCATTCAGCAGGGGTGCTAAGAGTGGTACAGGAGATTCGGGAACAATACCCAGAGTTGAATATCATTGCGGGAAATGTTGCTACGGCAGAAGCTACACGCGCATTATTTGAAGCTGGTGCTGATGTTGTTAAAGTTGGAATCGGACCTGGCTCTATCTGTACGACACGTGTAGTGGCAGGTGTCGGTGTTCCGCAAATTACGGCTATTTATGATTGTGCGACAGAAGCAAGAAAGCATGGAAAAGCAATCATTGCTGATGGGGGAATCAAATATTCTGGAGATATCGCAAAGGCATTGGCTTCAGGAGGACATGCAGTTATGCTGGGCAGCCTTTTGGCCGGAACCACCGAAAGTCCGGGGGAAACTGAGATCTTCCAAGGACGCCGCTTTAAAGTCTACCGAGGTATGGGTTCTGTTAGTTCAATGGAAAAAGGCTCTAAAGACCGTTACTTCCAGGAAGAAAATAAAAAATTCGTTCCTGAAGGAATTGAAGGCAGACTTCCATATAAGGGACCTCTTGCTGATACACTCTATCAGTTAATCGGAGGACTGCGTTCAGGAATGGGCTATTGCGGAGCGAAGGACCTTCAAGCCTTAAGAGAAGAAGCTCAGTTCATCAGAATGACAGGTGCCGGCCTTCGTGAGAGCCATCCGCATGATGTTCAAATCACAAAGGAAGCACCGAATTACTCATTATAAAAAATAGACTATTTCACGGAAGCGGATGATCAGTATAATATACTGAACAGCCCGCTTCCGTTTTATATTTAATCTAGCACCTAGCCCCTCGGTGTCATAAGCCAATCCGTCAAGAAGGCAAAGGGCAGCCTTCCCGCCGGCTCGTCTTATGCCTGTCGGGGCTGAACAAGGCGCTTCCGCTTTTTAACCAATCCAGCTCCAAGGCCCCAACGGCTATCGGACTTCAGTCTTCCTCCTTGCGATTAGTCAACATCAACTCACGGTGTTCGTTGTGTTTCCTATATCATGCGGAAGCCTTCCAGTCCGTACGCCGCTGAGTGGGGCCTCTCCGCTTTATAGTCAGGACTTTCTTCACTGTAGTCCTTTTTTTATTACCTAAACTAGGAAAATACTCTATCTATTATAAATAGGGCTAATATGATAAAATAACAAAAGTGTTTACATAAATTGATGGAGGGCTACAAAGTGAAAAAATGGTTTCAAAAATCGGTCGTCTCTTTTTTGGTCATAGTATTAGCAGCAGGAGTTTTCCAGCCGGCAATTTCTGCAAATGCTGAAGATGCGCTGAATGTTAATGCGGAAGCAGCAATTATCGTGGAAGCCGATACAGGCAAAATCATCTACGAGAAAAATTCTGAAACGGCCCTGGGAATTGCAAGCATGACAAAAATGATGACAGAGTACTTGCTGTTGGAAGCAGTCAAAGAAGGAAAAGTCGATTGGGAACAGGAGTATACCATTCCTGTACCGCTTTCAAATCTATCTCATAAAACTGGACTTAGTAATGTTCCACTGAGAGCTGAAGCTCAATATACAGTAAAAGAATTATATCAGGCAATGGCCATTTACTCTGCGAATGCTGCAACAATGGCAATAGCCAATATCGTTGCAGGTTCTGAATCGAACTTTATTAAAATGATGAATGATAAGGCTGGAGAACTCGGCCTGGAATCTTATAAATTTGTGAATGCAACTGGTTTGAATAATGCTGATCTTGGAGACTTGCGCCCTGAAGGCACTGGTGCCGAGGAAGAAAATGTGATGTCTGCCAAAGATACAGCAAAATTGGCTTACCATTTGCTGAATGAGCACCCAGAAGTACTGGAAACATCAAGTGTTCCAAAGATGAAATTTGATGAAGGCACTGACGATGAAGTGCAAATGGAAAACTGGAACTGGATGCTTCCAGGATTGGTTTATGAATATGAAGGCATGGATGGTTTGAAAACAGGGACGACTGATTTAGCAGGTTACTGTTTTACAGGGACGGCTGAAAGAGACGGTACCCGATTTATAACGGTTGTTATGGATGCTCATCCGAATGAAGGAGAAAATCCATATCATGCCCGCTTTGCCCAGACTGCCAATATGATGAACTACGCGTTCAGCAATTTTACAACAGAAGAAATTTTCCCTGCGAACTATAAGGTGAAAGGCACGAAAGTCCTTCCGGTTAACAAAGGGAAAGAAAAAGAAGTAGCGATCCATACGAGTGAAGCACTGAAAATGGTCGTAAAAAATGGCGAAAAAGAATTCAAACCAAAACTGGTTTTGGATAAGAAAAAATTAAATGAAGATCAACAGCTTACAGCCCCTATCAAAGCGGATGAAAAAGTCGGCTACCTGACAATTGAAGGTGGCGACGAACTTGGCTACATCACAGATAAGGCTTCTGCAAATGGGCAAGTATCTGTTGTAGCAGCAGATGCGGTGGAGAAAGCGAACTGGTTCGTATTATCCATGAGAGCTGTCGGCGGATTCTTTGCAGATATCTGGGGCAGTGTTACGTCAACCGTAAAAGGCTGGTTCTAATAATTAGAAAGAATAATTTCACACGTTTGTATTCAAAAACCACCACTTGTCTTGACATAAGGTGGTTTTTGTTGTTTATTTAGCATGGGGGAAAAATATATTCCTGGTTGAGTTAGTTGATTTTTCCTTACAATAATACTGTTTTTTGGTTGAAAATATAGATAGGAATATGAAGGGGGACATATAGAAATGAAGACGGGTACAGACGTAGTAAAACGTGGAATGGCTGAAATGCAAAAAGGCGGCGTCATCATGGACGTTGTAAATGCTGAGCAAGCGAAGATCGCGGAAGCAGCAGGTGCTGTTGCAGTTATGGCACTTGAGCGTGTTCCAGCAGACATCCGTGCTGCCGGCGGTGTAGCAAGAATGGCAGACCCTCGTATTGTGGAAGAGGTAATGGGAGCTGTTTCAATCCCTGTTATGGCAAAAGCTCGTATCGGCCATATCGTAGAAGCTCGTATTTTAGAAGCAATGGGTGTGGACTATATTGATGAGAGTGAAGTATTGACTCCTGCAGATGAAGAATATCACCTGAACAAAAGAGATTATACAGTGCCATTCGTTTGCGGCTGCCGTGATTTAGGGGAAGCAGCACGCCGTATCGGTGAAGGAGCTTCCATGCTTCGTACAAAAGGTGAGCCTGGTACAGGCAACATCGTTGAAGCTGTCCGCCACATGAGACAGGTAAGTGCTCAAGTACGCAAACTTGTGAACATGAACACGGATGAAATCATGACAGAAGCGAAACTGCTTGGTGCTCCGTATGAACTTCTTTTAGAAATCAAAGAAAACGGCCGTTTACCGGTTGTTAACTTTGCTGCCGGCGGTGTAGCGACACCTGCTGATGCGGCTCTTATGATGCAGCTTGGCGCGGACGGAGTATTCGTTGGATCAGGAATCTTCAAATCAGATAATCCGGAACGTTTCGCTAGAGCCATTGTTGAAGCGACTACACATTATGAAGACTACGAACTCATTGCAAAGCTTTCTAAAAACCTCGGCATCGCGATGAAAGGAATTGAGATCTCTTCTCTTACTCCTGAAACCCGCATGCAAGAACGCGGCTGGTAAGAATGGTTACCATCGGAGTATTAGGCCTTCAGGGGGCTGTCAGAGAACATGTCCGTGCCATTCAGGCGAATGGTGCTGAAGCAGTAGTTGTAAAGAAAGCGACTCAGCTTGAAGGAATAGACGGACTGATCTTCCCTGGCGGTGAAAGCACAACCATGCGCCGTTTGATTGATCTTTATGGTTTCATGGAACCGATGAAGGAATTTATTGCACAGGGGAAACCTGTATTCGGCACGTGTGCCGGTCTGATTCTTTTAGCTAAACAAATCGTTGGATATGGGGAACCCCATCTTGGTGTAATGGATGTTACAGTGGAGAGGAATTCCTTTGGACGCCAGCGTGAGAGCTTTGAAGTGGATTTGGATATTGCCCATGTAGGGGAAGGATACAATGCTGTATTCATCCGCGCTCCTCATATTGTGGAGGCAGGGGAAAATGTCGAAATTCTCGCAAAGCATGACGGCCGTATCGTCCTTGCCCGTGAAGGACAATTCCTGGGCTGTTCTTTCCATCCGGAATTGACGTCCGATAACCGTCTTACAGGGTACTTCATCAAGATGGTTGAAGAAGCAAAGAACAAACAAATGGCATAAACCTATTGCAATGTGGAAACAATTGTAGTAACTTATAATACAAACTTAATCGCTCGAAATCGTTGAGAGGAAATAGTAATGCGGACTGCTTTCTTCAGAGAGTCGGTGGCTGGTGTGAACCGATGGAAGTATCCCATGAATCCATCCTTGAGTAAAGTACTGAACTCAGGACTGTAAGTAGGTGCTTTCGGTGAGAACCGTTATATTACTTAAGAGGAAAGTAGTCTTGTGCTATTTTCAATCAGGGTGGCAACGCGGAACCTCCGTCCCTTATATGGGATGGGGGTTTTTTTGTGTTTCTATAGCCAGTAACGATCCGAGAGATTTAAAAGGAGGAAATGACAATGCTTGATATCAAATATTTGAGAGCCAACTTTGAAGAAGTGAAGAACCGTCTCCAGGACCGTGGCGAAGACTTAAGCGACTTTGAGAAGTTTGAAGAACTGGATGTTAAAAGAAGGGGACTGCTTGTTGAAACGGAGAACTTGAAGAGCAAGCGTAATGAGGTATCACAGAACATCGCCCAAATGAAAAAAAACAAAGAAAATGCAGATGACCTCATCGTTGAAATGCGTGAAGTCGGTGTCATGATCAAAAAGCTGGATGAAGAATTGAAAGAGGTTGAAGGAAATCTTGACCGCTTGATGCTTTCTATCCCAAATATTCCTCATGAAAGCGTGCCGGTAGGGGCTACAGAAGATGATAACGTGGAAGACCGCAAATGGGGAGAAGTCCGTTCATTCGGATTTGAGGCTAAGCCTCACTGGGACTTGGCAACAGAACTTGGGATTCTTGACTTTGAAAGAGCAAGTAAAGTGACAGGAAGCCGTTTCGTCTTTTACAAAGGCTTAGGTGCAAGACTTGAACGTGCGTTAATCAACTTCATGATGGACCTTCACATGGATGAGCACGGTTATGAAGAAATGCTGCCGCCATATATGGTCAACCGCGAAAGCATGACAGGGACCGGCCAGCTGCCTAAATTTGAAGAAGATGCCTTCCTGATCGAAAGTGAAGATTACTTCCTTATTCCGACCGCAGAAGTGCCGGTGACGAACTATCATCGCGATGAAATCCTGGCGAACGATGAACTTCCGATTGCTTATACCGCATTCAGTGCCTGCTTCCGTTCTGAAGCGGGGTCTGCCGGACGAGACACACGAGGGTTGATCCGCCAGCACCAGTTCAATAAAGTGGAGCTTGTTCGCTTTGTGCGCCCTGAAGAATCTTATGAGGAGCTGGAAAAACTGACTGGACATGCGGAAAAGGTCCTTCAGTTATTGAACCTTCCATACCGTGTTTTGTCTATGTGTACCGCTGACCTTGGATTCACAGCTGCTAAGAAATACGATATCGAGGTTTGGATCCCAAGCTATGGCACATATCGCGAAATCTCTTCTTGCAGTAACTTCGAAGCATTCCAGGCACGCCGTGCAAATATCCGCTTCCGCCGTGAGCCAGGCGCCAAGCCGGAACATGTTCATACATTGAATGGTTCTGGACTTGCGCTGGGCCGCACTGTAGCTGCCATCCTTGAAAACTATCAGCAGGAAGATGGGAGCATCATCATCCCTGAGGTGCTCAGACCATACATGGGTGGATTGGAAGTCATCAAACCAAGATAATGGCTGGGCGAGCGGGGAGAGAAAAATGTTCCCGCTCGATATTATCCTAGAATAAAGTTTTTTAAAAAATGTTTAAAAGCTGTTGACTTACAGGACATACGCATGGTATTATAATTCTTGTCGATACGGAGGAATACCCAAGTCCGGCTGAAGGGATCGGTCTTGAAAACCGACAGGGGTGTTAAAGCCCGCGGGGGTTCGAATCCCTCTTCCTCCGCCATTGATTTTAATTTAACCATAGCGCATAAATATTGGAGATATGAAAACCGCTGCCTTGTGCAGCGGTTTTTTCTTGTGTCATGGTGAATACAACAGGTAGAAGCGATGGTGTCTGTTGGTGTTGCAAACCATTGGAATGGGATAAGAGAGGAAGAATCGCCTCTTGCAGGAATTGCACGGCAACTGGGAGCAGTCTAACTTGATGTTCCAAAAAAATAGGCCAAAAGCAAAAAGATGGACAAGCAAGAGGCTTGTCCATCTTTTTTCAGCTATTATGATTTCAATAAACGTGTCTGTTCGATAAAATATCCGACTCTTTCAATGATCGGCTCAATCGAGTTTTGGTCATTGACTAGATCATAATCATTAATGTTCAATCGAAGCACAGGACAGGCATTAAAGGAATCAATCCAATTTTCATAACGGACATGCATCTCTTCCCAGTATTCAACCGGCGTCTGCTGCTCCATCGGGCGCCCTCTTTCGCGGATGCGGTCGACCACATCATCAATGGAACCTTCCAGATAGATAAGAAGATCAGGATGAGGGAAATAAGGAGTCATCACCATGGCGTCGAAAAGACTTTTGTACGTGTCATAGTCAACGGCGGACATGTTTCCTTTTTCGTAATGCATTTTGGCAAAAATCCCAGTGTCTTCATAAATGGAGCGATCTTGAATGAAGCCTCCGCCATATTCAAAGATCTTCTTTTGTTCTTTAAAGCGTTCAGCTAGGAAATAGACTTGAAGATGGAAGCTCCAACTTTTGAAATCATCATAGAATTTGTCCAAGTATGGGTTGGTATCGACCTTTTCAAAGGATGTGCGGAATCCAAGCGCTCTGGCAAGTCCGTTGGTCATCGTCGATTTGCCGACACCGACGGTTCCGGCAATCGTAATGACGGAATTGCTCGGGATTCCGTATTTAGTCCGAAGATTCATGTTAAAGTGGCTCCTTTTTTCAATGTTTGATCTAGTATATCTATAATCGTGGCCAAATCATCTTTATTTTTCACAAAATCCATCTCGTCCCCATTAAAACGAAGAACCGGGATGTTGCTGTATCTGCTTTCGAACTGCTGCATATGGCGTTCATAGTCCATAGAAAGCTGCTCCAAATAAAGTGGGCTGATTTTCTTTTCAAAGTCCCTGCCTCTTAGGGCAATTCGCTGCAGAAGCGTGTCCAAGCTGGCATTCAAATAAATGACAACATTCGGTACCGGCATATCTTCTGTTAGTATTTGATAAATGTTCAAGTATTTATCAAATTGTTTATTTTTCAACGTTCTCTCAGCAAAGATGAGATTTTTTAAAATATGATAATCAGCGACGACTGGTTTGTTCTGTGAAATGAAATGTGTTTCAATATCTTCCAGCTGCTTGTAACGGTTGCATAAGAAAAACATTTCAGTTTGAAAGCTCCATTCATCGATGTTGTCATAAAACTTATCCAGGAATGGATTTTCATCAACAATCTCTTTTAAGAGATGATAATTAAAATGGGCTGAAATCGCTTTCGCCAAAGAAGTTTTTCCTACTCCAATCGGTCCTTCAACCGTTATGAATGGAATGCTCCCCATACAATGTCCCCCTTTTCCGACATCAAGGATTCATATTCGACATATACTCGCCAAATGACGACAAGAGTTATTTTAACACAATATATAGTCTACTGGGTGGGATTTTTATGGGAAGGAAGAAATTAAAAAAGCCGGCAGCCTGGATACCAGGCAGCCGGCTTCTTACCATTATCGTTTAACGACATTGAAATTATCTGTGATTAATAGCCAGTTTTGCGGAAAAGGAAGACCAAGCTTCCAATAACTCATCCCACGCAAATTAAGCTCCTTCATCAAGTCAAACTTTGCCTGGATGGAACGGGCATCTTCAAACCATACCTCATGTTGGTTTCCTTCTGTATCCTGGTAATTGAAGAACGGTGCCTGGGCTTCTGTATCATATTTAATGGGAACATTATTTTGAGCGGCAATTTCAATTGCTCTTTGCGGGCTGACGGCCTTAGCGACATCTCCCTGTTCAAATGGAAGTGTCCAGTCATATCCATAAAGATTCTGGCCCATCATGATTTTGGATGCAGGCATTTCGCTTATTGCGTACTCCAGTACTTCCCGTACCGGTCCTATCGGCGAAACGGCCATAGCCGGCCCCCCGCTGTATCCCCATTCATAAGTCATGATGACGACGAAGTCGACAATCTCCCCATGGGCTTTGTAATCGTGGGCTTCATACCATTTTCCTTTCTGCCCTGCACTCGTCTTTGGAGCGAGAGCAGTGGAAAGGAGCCATCCTTCTTGATTGAAACGATTCTTTGCCTTGCGGAGGAAGCGGTTATAAGCTTCACGGTCCTGCGGGCGCAGATATTCAAAGTCAAAATGGATGTCCCGAAAGCCATATTTCTTGGCTGTGGCCACTACATTCTCCAGAAATTTATTCTGGATGTTGGTATCATTCAGAAGGATCCTGCCGACTTCATCACTGAATTGTCCTTCCTCCTGGTTGGTGATGGCCATCATTAATACATTGCCATTAGCTCGGCCGATTTCTACTAAATTGCCAAGCGGAGGTTCCTTTAATGTGCCATCCCGTTTGGCTTCAAAATCGAATGGTGCCAGGTAGGTAAGGTAAGGAGCAGCTTCCCTTGCGCTTTCCTCCAAATTTGGCTGTACGGTTGTACCATAAGGTTCTACATAAGCATTGAATTCCCCATCTCTTTTTGGGCGCTCGGGGATATACAAACGGAAGCCAGCTTGGAGCGGCTGGTTCGCAGAGATCCCATTAATCGATGCCAGTTCCTGATAGGTTATGCCGAACCTTCTGCTGATCGACCACAGGCTGTCGCCAGGCTGGACAAAATAAAACAAGCCGACGATCGGTATGACTAATGTCTGTCCGACCACAAGATTATCCGGGTTTGGAAGATCATTTGCTTCTACAATATCTTCAACAGTCGAGTTATATGTCTGAGCAATTCCGAATAGCGACTGGTTAGGCTGGACTACATGGATTTGCATAACTTGCCCTCCCTTGAACATTTTTCACTGTAAGAAATGTATGTGTGAAAGGAGGGAAGTATGAATGGGTATGAAAGATTTTTTAAAATGAGTCCTGTTCCAAGTGTGATTCCGCGCAGCGGGCGGTGAAATAAGATAATCAGCTTGGCACTGGCAGCTCGATGTGCCTCCTTGGCAGAAGGGCATTAACTATTTAGATGGGGTGGTTACATAATGCAGGCAGTTCATCTTGTATCACCAATCATTAGAGAATGCCCGTGGAATCCACAATCTCTGCTTTCAGCACATTTTTCATCATTTCCAGAGCAAACCGGTTGTCGTTTTCACTCACAGAAGCAATGCAGTCCCTTGGGATAATCAAGTTGAATTCTCTCATATAGGCATCGTTTGCTGTGAACAGGACACAAATGTTTCCTGCGATACCGGAAAGAATAAGTGTCTCCACTTTCAATGAGTGAAGAAGCGTGTTGAGGGCTGTACCGTAAAATGCGGAATGCTTGGGCTTGATCAGGAAGAAATCCTCGTCTCCCGGCTTTAAGGCTTCTATGACAGGGAGGCTGAGATTGTTCAGGCATTTGTCATATATTTTTTTAAAATCAGCCTGCCACAGGTTATAATGGTCATTAATATAAATGACTGGGATATTCTGTTGATGGCAAGCACTGCGGAACGTCTGGAGCGGCTTTACAATTCTTTGTGTATGGTCGGCGAGTGTCCTGCCATGCTCGAAATCGAAAGGATTTAAAACATCTATAATTAATAGAGCGGAATTGCCTTTTATTGCGTCCATCGGGTGCCTCCTTTTTTATAGTTTTGGGAGAGGTGGAAGGTTTTATCCATAGCATAGATTTTTTAACGGTAAGGAGTTATTAAAGTGGAGACCAAACAAGAACAATTTATGAGGCTGGCTATTGAGGAGGCTGGTAAGGCTGGGGAGAAAGCAGAGGTTCCGATCGGAGCGGTGATCGTCCTTGATGGTGAAGTCATCGCTTCAGCCCATAATCTCAGGGAGACGACTCAAAATGCTGTGACGCATGCTGAACTGCTGGCAATTGAGAGTGCATGCGAAAAGTTGGGAACGTGGAGGTTGGAAAATGCAGAGCTTTATGTAACATTGGAACCATGTCCGATGTGTTCAGGAGCCATCATCTTATCAAGGATCAAAACAGTTGTTTACGGTGCACCGGATCCGAAGGCAGGGTGTGCCGGCACATTGATGAACCTGTTGGATGATGACCGGTTCAATCACCAATGCGATGTGGTACCCGGCGTGCTGCAAGAAGAATGCGGAGAGCTTCTGACCAGCTTCTTCCGGCGGCTGCGGAAAGAAAAGAAAGAAGAGAAGAAACGAAGAAGAGAAGAGTTGAAACACCATACAGGAATTGACAATGGATAACCCGTTGCTTTTTTCCGTAAGAGCTAGTATACTAATATTTGCGTCGGACAACGGCGCAACCAAATATGGTATCAATTTTGCCGTGCTAGGCGGGGAGGTAGCGGTGCCCTGTACTCGCAATCCGCTCCAGCGAGGCTGAATCCCTTCCTGAGGCTTGCACTCTGTAAGGCCTGCCTCAAGTAAGTGGTGTTGACGCCCGGGTCCTGCGCAATGGGAATCCATGAACTATGTCAGGTCCGGAAGGAAGCAGCATTAAGTGGACTCTCCCATGTGCCGCGGGGTTGCCTGGGCCGAGCTAACTGCTTGAGTAACGCTTATGGATGCATGTCGACGGAAGGTGCACGGCAGTTTAATATTAATAATAAAACTCATCCTTTCAGGGTGGGTTTTTTATATGCTCCGTGAACTTCGATAAAAAATCAATGAAAGTGAAAACAGCCTTTGTACAACTAAATTTACATAAGTTATAATAGATAGATGAGAACACTAGTTTAAATCACGGCCTACGAAGATGTTTTAAAAAGAAAATTACGGATGGTTTTAGAATCCATTAAGAATACATATAAGAGGAGGAGCACGTTTTGAGTTATCAAGCTTTATATAGAGTCTGGCGGCCGCAGCAGTTCATAGATGTAGTCGGACAGCAGCATGTAACAAAAACACTGCAAAATGCTCTCCTCCAGCAAAAAATCTCCCATGCCTACCTTTTTTCTGGTCCAAGGGGTACAGGAAAAACGAGTGCAGCCAAAATTCTTGCCAAGGCAGTCAACTGTGAGAAAGCGCCGGTTGCAGAACCTTGCAATGAATGTGATTCCTGCCTGGGGATAACGGATGGCTCCATACCCGATGTCATTGAAATTGATGCGGCTTCCAATAATGGAGTGGAGGAAATCCGAGATATCAGGGATAAAGTGAAATATGCCCCGAACGTGGTCTCATATAAGGTCTATATCATAGATGAGGTCCATATGCTTTCAATCGGGGCCTTCAACGCACTGTTGAAGACTCTTGAAGAACCCCCCAAGCATGTCATCTTCATCCTGGCAACCACAGAGCCCCATAAAATCCCGCTGACGATCATATCAAGATGTCAACGCTTTGACTTCAAAAGGATTACAGCGAGGGATATTGTCGGAAGAATGACTCATATTGCCGATGAATCAGGTGTACAATATGAAGAAAAAGCACTGCATGTAGTGGCCAGGGCAGCAGAGGGCGGTATGCGTGATGCTCTCAGCTTACTGGATCAGGCGATCTCCTTTAGTCAGGACAGGGTCACAGTAGACGATGCCTTGACTGTAACCGGAGCAGTATCCCAGGTTTATCTCAATCGACTGGCAAAAGCAATCTTTGAAAATCAAGTGGCAGATGCCCTTCAAGCTTTGGAAGAACTGCTGTTCCAAGGGAAGGATCCGGCAAGGCTGACGGAAGACCTTGTCCTGTACTTCAGGGATATGCTGCTTCATCAGACAGCTCCGAACTTGGAAGAGTCCCTGGAAAGGGTCATGCTGGATGAAGACTTTAAGGAACTGGCCGAAAGAGTCTCACCTCAGCATATTTACAAATTTATTGATATACTTAATGAAGCACAGCAGGAAATGAAATTCACCAATCATGCCCGGATCTATATCGAAGTATCCATTGTGAAGCTTTGTCAGATTGAAGTGGAAAGAAGTGTATCTTCCCCGGAAATGGGGCAGCTTCTTCAAAAGGTCCAGAACCTGGAAAATGAACTGAAGCAGCTCAAGGACAAGGGAGTGCCTGTCCAGCAGGAAACTGCTCCTGCCCCTAAGAAAAGGGCTTCTTCTACACGGAAGGGTTTCCGGGTTCCTACCGGTATGGTCCAGGAAGTTTTAAAAACAGCGACAAAAGAAAATCTCAATCTTATTAAAAGCCGCTGGGGTGAAATGCTGGAGGTCCTTAACCAAAGGCAAATGCGCTCTCAAGCAGCACTGCTCAATGATGCCGAACCTGTTGCAGCTTCCTCAAATTCTTTTGTTCTGAAATTCAAGTATGACATCCATTGTCAGATGGCAATGGAGAACTCTGGTTTTACCGAGGCATTAAGTTCGATTATGGGACAGTTGACAGGAACTGAATATCAGCCGATCGGCATTCCTGAAAATCAGTGGCAAAGTGTGAGAGAAGATTTCATTAAGCACCAGAGAAGTGATGATCCAGATTCTGCTGCAGGCGAGGAAGCGGAAGAAGACCCGCTGATCGCAGAAGCGAAAAAGCTTGTGGGAGAAGATCTAATAGAAATAAGAGAATAAAATTTTAATTGGAGGTTTTTTACTATGCGTGGAATGGGAAATATGCAAGGTATGATGAAACAAATGCAAAAGATGCAGAAGCAAATGGCACAAGCACAAGAGGAACTTGGTGAAAAACGTTTAGAAGGAACTGCCGGCGGCGGAATGGTGACTGTAATTGTATCCGGCCATAAGGAAGTATTGGAAGTGAATATCAAGGAAGAAGTGGTAGATCCGGAAGATATCGAAATGCTGCAAGACCTTGTCCTTGCTGCAACGAACGATGCTTTAAAACAGGCGGATGAACTGACGAACTCAACTATGGGACAATTCACTAAAGGAATGAACC
>NZ_OZ481793.1:37500-107500 GCF_984799155.1 Bacillus sp. SRL337
TGTTTGGACTAGGGGCCCTCATCGGGTTACCGAATTCAGACAAACTCCGAATGCCAAAGACTTATCCATGGGAGTCAGACTGCGAGTGATAAGATCCGTAGTCGAAAGGGAAACAGCCCAGACCACCAGCTAAGGTCCCAAAGTATACGTTAAGTGGAAAAGGATGTGGAGTTGCTTAGACAACCAGGATGTTGGCTTAGAAGCAGCCACCATTTAAAGAGTGCGTAATAGCTCACTGGTCGAGTGACTCTGCGCCGAAAATGTACCGGGGCTAAACGTATCACCGAAGCTGTGGATTGACACCATTTGGTGTCAGTGGTAGGAGAGCGTTCTAAGGGCTGAGAAGCTGGACCGTAAGGACTGGTGGAGCGCTTAGAAGTGAGAATGCCGGTATGAGTAGCGAAAGACAGGTGAGAATCCTGTCCACCGAATGCCTAAGGTTTCCTGAGGAAGGCTCGTCCGCTCAGGGTTAGTCGGGACCTAAGCCGAGGCCGAAAGGCGTAGGCGATGGATAACAGGTTGATATTCCTGTACCACCTCTTTTCCGTTTGAGTGATGGGGGGACGCAGGAGGATAGGGTAAGCGCGCTGTTGGATATGCGCGTCTAAGCAGTTAGGCTGGTGATGAGGCAAATCCCGTCACCATAAAGGCTGAGCTGTGACAGCGAGGGAAATATAGTACCGAAGTTCCTGATTCCACACTGCCAAGAAAAGCCTCTAGCGAGGAAAAAGGTGCCCGTACCGCAAACCGACACAGGTAGGCGAGGAGAGAATCCTAAGGTGAGCGAGAGAACTCTCGTTAAGGAACTCGGCAAAATGACCCCGTAACTTCGGGAGAAGGGGTGCTCTGGTAGGGTGCAAGCCCGAGAGAGCCGCAGTGAATAGGCCCAGGCGACTGTTTAGCAAAAACACAGGTCTCTGCGAAGCCGTAAGGCGAAGTATAGGGGCTGACGCCTGCCCGGTGCTGGAAGGTTAAGGGGAGTGCTTAGCGCAAGCGAAGGTGCGAACCGAAGCCCCAGTAAACGGCGGCCGTAACTATAACGGTCCTAAGGTAGCGAAATTCCTTGTCGGGTAAGTTCCGACCCGCACGAAAGGCGCAACGATCTGGGCACTGTCTCAACGAGAGACTCGGTGAAATTATAGTACCTGTGAAGATGCAGGTTACCCGCGACAGGACGGAAAGACCCCGTGGAGCTTTACTGTAGCCTGATATTGAATTTTGGCACAGCTTGTACAGGATAGGTAGGAGCCTTGGAAACCGGAGCGCCAGCTTCGGTGGAGGCGCTGGTGGGATACTACCCTGGCTGTGTTGAACTTCTAACCCGCGCCCCTGATCGGGGTGGGAGACAGTGTCAGGTGGGCAGTTTGACTGGGGCGGTCGCCTCCTAAAGAGTAACGGAGGCGCCCAAAGGTTCCCTCAGAATGGTTGGAAATCATTCGCAGAGTGTAAAGGCACAAGGGAGCTTGACTGCGAGACCTACAAGTCGAGCAGGGACGAAAGTCGGGCTTAGTGATCCGGTGGTTCCGCATGGAAGGGCCATCGCTCAACGGATAAAAGCTACCCCGGGGATAACAGGCTTATCTCCCCCAAGAGTCCACATCGACGGGGAGGTTTGGCACCTCGATGTCGGCTCATCGCATCCTGGGGCTGTAGTCGGTCCCAAGGGTTGGGCTGTTCGCCCATTAAAGCGGTACGCGAGCTGGGTTCAGAACGTCGTGAGACAGTTCGGTCCCTATCCGTCGTGGGCGCAGGAAATTTGAGAGGAGCTGTCCTTAGTACGAGAGGACCGGGATGGACGCACCGCTGGTGTACCAGTTGTCTTGCCAAAGGCATCGCTGGGTAGCTATGTGCGGAAGGGATAAGTGCTGAAAGCATCTAAGCATGAAGCCCCCCTCGAGATGAGATTTCCCATCACTTTATGTGAGTAAGATCCCTGAAAGATGATCAGGTAGATAGGTCTGAGGTGGAAGCGTGGCGACACGTGCAGCTGACAGATACTAATCGATCGAGGACTTAACCACGTTAAAAAGCGCAGGCGGCTTGACCAGAAGCGACAGGCATTAGACAGCAAGCAGATGAGGGTGTTCTTCGCCCTCGGCTGATTGATGGCTAATGACCCCGAGCTTCTAGCCGCCGGAGCTCGATTGCAAAATAGCGAAACTCGGAACCCTTTCAGATTCTTCATGACCTTTATCTAGTTTTGAGAGAACGATGTTCTGTCAACTTCATACAGTCTGGTGACTAAGGCGAAGAGGTCACACCCGTTCCCATGCCGAACACGGAAGTTAAGCTCTTCAGCGCCGATGGTAGTTGGGGGATCTCCCCCTGTGAGAGTAGGACGTCGCCAGGCATTCAAAAGAGTACCCGAAGGGTGCTCTTTTCTTATGGAGAAAAAGGAGGATAAACCAGGCTCTATTATATTTGTTGGGGTAGGTTTTAAGGCAAAAAAATACACGCAAGCTCCTTAATCTTTTACACTTGAGTTGACTAGAAACAAGACAAAGATAGGAGTTGCGTGTACATGCATTTTAACATGGTTTTACCTGGATTAGAAGAGGTTAGGATTTTGAAAGCTGAGGAAATAGGGGAGGCATACCACCTGCATATTGAATTGCCCAAAAGGAAACATATGTGTCCTGCTTGTGGTGATCAAACGACCAAGGTACATGATTATCGTCTTCAAAAGATTCAACACCTTAAGCTCTTCGAAAGGACTACTTACTTGTTCTATCGAAGACGGAGGTACAGCTGCCACTGCGGCAAACGCTTTGCCGAAGATAATCGTTTTGTCCAACGGTATCAACGACATACCATTGAATGGAACCAAGCCTTAGGCCTCCGGGTGATTCAAGGGAAGAACTTCAAAGATACAGCCTGCCAGTTCCGCACATCTCAGGCCACAGTAATCAGGCGTTTTGATCATATTTCTGCCTCTCAGTTAAAAGAGGTTGAAAAGCTCCCACCTGTGATTGCGATCGATGAGTACAAAGGAGATACCAATGCAGGAAAGTACCAGTTAATTATAGCTAACGGGGAGACTAGAGAGCCATTGGATATACTTCCAAACCGCTCAGTAAGCACCATTAAGAAATACCTTCGGGAAAAGGGTTCAGAAGTTCAATTGGTCGTGATGGATATGAGCCATGCCTTTAAATCTGCGGTTCAAAAAGCATTGGGTTCGCCTATTATTGTGGCGGACAGATTTCACTTTTCCCGCTATATCCATTGGGCTTTAGAACGCGTGAGAAGGCGTGTCCAAAAAGATTTTCATCCATATGACCGCAAGAAATGTAAAAGAATGAAGCACATTTTTCATAAGCCATATAGCCAATTAAATGATCGGCAACACTGGTATTTAGAAAGGTATCTTGGTTTGTCTGAAGAGCTGCGCACAGCTTTTGCGTTAAAAGAAGCCTACAGGTTATGGTTTGAAGAGGCGAAGGAAATTGGTACGTCAGCTCCCAATAAGGTTAAAGAGGGATTGTACAACTTTTACCGACAGGTTGAAAATTCAAGCTTAAAGGAGTTTCACCAGGCTATTCAGACCTTAAAGAACTGGCAGACTGAAGTATTAAATAGCTTTGCCTTCAACTATAATAACGGTTTCGTCGAGGGATTAAACAATCAAACGAAGGTCATTAAAAGAAATGCCTTTGGGTTTAGACGATACGACCGTTTTAGACTTAGAGTACTATTGCATCACCAATTTAAATCAAAAGGAATTAATGTGGGATAAGGAGCGAGTGCTCCTACCCCAACATTTGACGTAGAACCATAAACCAAGAGTGTGTAGTTCCGGCCTTTAATCAAGAGCACTGCTCGGGCGGAGAGGAACAAGAAGGTCAAGGACGCGAGGGAGAGAACACCGGAGTGGGCTCTGCCCATGAGGATGTGAACGAGCGAAGCGGACGAAGAGATTCGCCGCTCATCGCCGTCCGAGCCTTCAGCGCCGATGGTAGTTGGGGATCCCCCTGTGAGAGTAGGACGTCGCCAGGCGACCAAAAGAGTACCCGAGGGGTGCTCTTTTTTTGTGTAAAAAAGAATCAGAAGAACGAACAGGTTGTGTAGTTCCGGCCTTTAATCAAGAGCACTGCTCGGGCGGAGAGGAGCAAGAAGGTCAAGGACGCGAGGGAGAGAACACCGGAGTGGGCTCTGCCCATGAGGATGTGAACGAGCGAAGCGGACGAAGAGATTCGCCGCTCATCGCCGTCCGAGCCTTCAGAGGCGATGGTAGTTGGGGATCCCCCTGTGAGAGTAGGACGTCGCCAGGCGACCAAAAGAGTACCCGAAGGGGTGCTCGTTTTTGTGAGGAGGATAGTAATGACTTGATTGTTTAGTTCTGATATTCATTCATAGGCACAGCCCGGATGGAGAGAAGCTAGAAGGTGGAGGATGTTGAATGAGAAAGCAAAAAGGCAAGCAGACCAATTTTAGGATTCTGATCCTTAAGGCGGCCATGACGCATAACTTCATTTTAGACGCAAATAGCACCCTGTTTGATCATAACTGTTATTTTAGATGCAAAACGATCAGAATACGGTGCATAAGCACTGAAGTTAAGAGCATATAACTTGAAATTAGTTAAAAAATGAAGCCTCCTGCCTGCTATCAGCCCCTCCTATACACTCAAACTATCACCTCACCAAAGAGAAATCCATAAAAGGTTCTAAAATTAAACTAAAGACTACGTTAAGATGAAAACTTCATGGACCTCCAACTTGTCAATTGAACTGAACCCGTTGCATAGTAAGCAGCCCCTATAAATGACCTCCCCACGCCTGTTCCTTTTTAAAGAATTTCCTCCTAGACATACACAGACATCATTTTCCATACATAGTATAGCAACATGAGACAATTCATTTAGTTCAAATTTTGTGAAAATGCGTATATTTGATCGGCTTCGGGGCAGAATAGGTGTATGGAGGTGGGGAGACTGGTGTTGAATACAGAGAAAAAGGTAAGGGAAACGTGTATCATTTGCAGCCAGCAGAAGGTGACAGGCATACATCTGTACACATCATTTGTCTGCATAGATTGTGAGAAAGATATGGTTGGCACGGAAACGAACAGCCCTCAGTATAAGTACTTTGTGGAGAGATTAAAAAAAGTCAATACACCGCAAATATATTCATAGACGAAGCCGGGAGAAAGCCCCCGGTTTTTTTGTTTTTTAAAAGGGTCTTGTCTTCCATTTTGGGGCTATTTATACGAATCCAACAAATAGGGCCATAATTCATTGAAAATCCTTGGTAAGCAAAAAAGAAATGAACTGCTCCTCTTATTACGAGAGAAAATCTCTGATTCTTAGATTCTCCTGAAAGTAGCAATTCATGGGAAAACAAAAACAGGACCAGGCAGTTGCACTCGAATCAAGCAGCATTGTGGTACGATAGAAGGGAAATTTTCATATACAGGAAGGGTTGCTTGCATGAACAATCAAAACCGGATGCCTTTAGTGGAGGCACTACAAAATCATATAAAAAAGGATACGGTTTCTTTTCATGTGCCAGGACATAAGAATGGGAAACTTACAGGGGGACAAGCCGCAAAGTTCCTTCAATATGACGTTACAGAACTGACAGGCTTGGATGACCTGCATGATCCTGAAAAGGCCATTTTAGAAGCACAGAAATTATTAGCTGATCATTACCAAACAAAGAAGAGTTATTTTCTTGTGAATGGCAGTACGGTTGGAAATTTAGCTATGATCATGGGAGTATGCGAGGAAGGGGACACTGTTTTTGTACAGCGAAATTGCCACAAATCGATTCTAAATGGATTGAAGCTGGCAAATGTCCATCCTGTATTTCTTCATCCTGATTACGATGAAAAGACTGGTACGTCGACGGGTATCTCAAAGGGAACGTTTGAAGAAGCTCTGGAACAGTATCCGGCAGTAAAGGCAGTCATCCTTACCTATCCAACCTACTATGGACTGGTTTATGACCTTCATTCGATCATTGAAAGAGCTAAGAAGCAACAGATAAAGGTTTTAATTGATGAAGCTCATGGCGCACATTTATCCTGCGGCGAACCGTTTCCTTCCTCATCATTGAAATGGGGTGCCGATATTGTTGTCCATTCGGCTCATAAATCACTGCCGGCAATGACGATGGGGTCATACTTGCATATTCAAAATGGCAAAATAGATAGTAATAGGGTTGAACAATACCTTGGGATGCTGCAATCGAGCAGCCCCTCCTATCCCATTATGGGGTCGCTCGATTATGCAAGGCATTACATAGCCTCTTATTCAAAGGATGATTATCATTATTTTTCAAAGGAAAGGGATGAATTTATCATTGGATTGAGGAAAACAGGATATGAAGTGATTGAAGGGCATGACCCTTTGAAACTAATGGTAAGATGTAAGGGGTTATCTGGCTTCCAGCTCCAGGGACAATTGGAGAAAATAGGGGTATATGTGGAATTGGCTGATCCTCATCAAGTCTTATTCATCCTTCCGCTGTTAAAGAAAGGGTCTCCTTTTCCTTTCAAAAAGACGTTAGAGAAGATGGAACACATAAGACCGGGTAAACATTCAGGTCATCCTGTTCATTTCAAAAAAGCAAAAAAAATCACAGCTCCCAAGTTTTCTTATAGAGAAATAGATAAAAAAAAGAGGAAGTGGATTACAATAGAGGAAGCAGCAGGCAAGACTGCAGGTGAGATGCTGATACCCTACCCGCCTGGCATTCCGCTATTCTATCCTGGTGAAGAAATCACAAAGGAAGCAATTTTGGAACTTAGATGGCTGATGGAGCATGGAGCAAAGTTCCAAGGTGTACACTTATTGGATGAAGGGAAAATCAGCATACTTGTGTAATTCTGCAGTGCTTCCTGAAATACGTTATAATGAAACATGCATCACTGAATCGCGGAGGTTAGAGGATGGAACAAGGATTATTCATAACAGTTGAAGGCCCTGAAGGAGCAGGAAAATCAACGATTATTAAAAAAATGGCCGATGAGCTGATAGGAAAGGGCCATGAAGTTGTGTTGACAAGGGAGCCTGGCGGCATTTCGATAGCTGAGGAAATACGTGAAGTCATTCTAAATCCCGACCATACGGAGATGGATGAAAGAACGGAAGCCTTATTATACGCTGCGGCAAGAAGACAGCATTTGGCTGAGAAAGTCATTCCTGCCTTGGAGAATGGCCGGATTGTCCTCTGTGACCGTTTCCTGGACAGTTCGCTGGCTTACCAGGGGTATGCCAGAGGAATTGGTATGGATGAAGTATATAGTATCAATAAGTTTGCCATAGAGGATACCATGCCTGATATCACACTTTATTTTGATGTCGAACCGGAAGTAGGATTACAGCGTATCAGTAAGCATAAGGGCAGGGAAGTGAACAGGCTTGACCTTGAAGCCCTGGACTTCCATGAACGTGTACGCGAGGGCTATTTGATGCTGCTCGAACAATTTCCTGATCGCATCAAGAAAATAGATGCAGGCTTGGCTTTCGATGAAGTTTATAAAACGGCTTTTAATTTAGTTGAGGAATATATAGAAGGGAGACCAGTCAAATAAAGGCTGGTCTTCTCGCGGCTTTTGAGGGAGTTGCCCGGCATTTGTTGCGATTTTCCAATATTTATTTAAAAGATTGGCCATGAACAGATATTATGTAAGGAATATTCTTGCTATAATAGTATATAAACAGATTTTCGGAAAAGAGTCATTCGAAAGGAAGTGGAAGAGATGAAAATGATAATGGCAGTTGTACAGGATCAGGATAGCAATCGTCTTTCCAATGCTTTGATGGAGTATAATTTCAGATCGACGAAATTGGCCAGCACCGGAGGGTTTCTTAAATCAGGAAATACCACTTTTTTAATCGGGGTGGATGATATCAGGGTGGAAAAGGCTCTGCAGGTCATCAGAGAGAATTGTAAGTCAAGGGATCAGATGGTCGCTCCTGTTTCTCCAATGGGTGGAAATGCCGATTCTTATGTTCCTTATCCGGTGGAAGTCGAAGTTGGCGGTGCGACCGTGTTTGTCCTGCCGGTTGAACAGTTTCATCATTTTTAGAAGTGAGGGAATCATGAAATGAAAATCAACCAAGATCTCCGCGTCGGTGTCGATAAGATCCGTACTGATCAAAAGCCGAACGCTGGAGGTTCTGTTAAATTTAGTTCGCTGGTCGGCAAGCAAGATCAGAAACTGCAGATGGAACAGCTCGGAAAACTGATGGGTGATATCACCAGTGCAGGAGAAAGGCTGGCCCGTTCCAGAACCTTCAAGGATCTCGCTAAATATAAGACATTGGTCAAAAGGTTTGTGAAAGAGGCAGTCGATTACGGCATGAATCTTAAGCAGTCACATACCTGGAATCAGCATGGGGAAGGCAGGAAACTGAATATTGTCGAGAATGTTGACCACAAACTGATGGAACTGACAGATGATATCTTAAATGAAGAAAGAGAATCAATTGATATTTTAGGAAAAATAGGCGAAGTACGAGGCTTATTAATTAATTTATATACGTAAGTGAGTGATCGCGTTGTCCATGACCTGGGAAGAACTCAATGAAATACAGCCTGTTGTCCTGCAGATGCTGGCCAACAGTATTACAAGAGATCGGGTCGCACATGCTTATCTCTTTGAGGGAGAAAGAGGAACTAGGAAGAAAGAACTGGCTGTCCTCTTTGCAAAATCCCTTCTATGTGAACAGCCAGTGAATGGGATAGCTTGCGGCCAGTGCAATAACTGCAAAAGAATCGATAGCCATAATCATCCCGATGTGCATGTGATTGAGCCGGATGGCCTTTCAATTAAGAAAGACCAGATCAAAACATTGCAGAGTGAGTTCAGCAAAACAGGAGTTGAATCCAAGCAGAAAATCTATATTGTTTCACATGCAGACAAAATGACGCCTAATGCTGCAAACAGCTTGTTGAAATTTTTGGAAGAACCATCTTCAGAAACTACAGCTATTCTAATGACGGAGCAGGTTCACCGTATCCTGCCAACCATCATTTCACGCTGCCAGGTTGTTTCCTTTCAGCCCCTGCCCAAGGAATTAATAAAAGATAGACTCATATCCGAGGGGGTTAATCCCAATATGGCCGCCCTGACGGCAAGTTTAACCAATAATTACCATGAGGCATTTGAATTAAGCAGCGAAGACTGGTTTGCACAAGCAAGAATAATAGTGTTAAAATTGTATGAAGTCCTCCGCAAAAGTCCATTTCAGGCAATGATCAGTCTGCAGGAGGATTTCAACGAGCATTTTAAAGAGAAGCATCAAATAGATCGAGCATTGGATCTTTTACTTCTTATATATAAAGATCTCCTGTATATACAGATAGATAAAGGAGATAAGCTGGTTTACCCGGATAAGAGGCAGGATTGGGAGTCAGACGCGCTTCAGGTTTCCACAAACAGTCTGTCTGATAAGATGACGGCCGTACTTGAAGCAAAACGGAAGCTTAACGCAAATATGAATACTCAGCTGTTATTGGAACAGCTTGTGCTAAAATTACAGGGGTGATTTCCTTTGTACGATGTTGTAGGAGTACGCTTTAAAAAAGCGGGAAAAATATATTATTTCGATCCAGGAGAACTGGTAATTGAAAAAAATGATTATGTCATTGTAGAAACAGTCAGGGGAGTGGAATATGGCAAGGTGGTCGTTGACCGTAAACAGGTTGGCGAAAACGACGTAGTCCTTCCACTGAAGAAAGTAATAAGGATGGCTGACCATAAAGATCAGATGGCCGTCCAGGAAAATAAAGAAGCAGCAGAAGAAGCTTATGACGTCTGCTGCAGTAAGATTACCGAACATCAGCTTGATATGAAGCTGGTTGATGTAGAATATACATTTGATAGAAATAAAGTGATCTTTTATTTCACGGCAGACGGCAGAGTGGACTTCCGTGAACTTGTGAAGGATCTGGCATCCATTTTCCGCACACGCATTGAACTTCGTCAGATCGGTGTCAGGGATGAAGCAAAAATGCTTGGCGGAATCGGCCCTTGCGGCAGGATGCTTTGCTGTTCAACTTATTTGGGAGATTTTGAACCAGTTTCCATCAAAATGGCGAAAGATCAAAACCTTTCCTTGAATCCGACAAAGATCTCCGGTTTATGCGGCCGTCTCATGTGCTGCCTGAAGTATGAAAATGACGAATATGAAACGGCCAAAGAAGAGCTTCCGGATGTGGGAGAAATCATCAGCACACCGCATGGTGAAGGTAGAGTAGTCGGTCTCAACCTTTTGGAACGCGTCATCAAAGTCGATGTTAAAGAGGCTGAACGTGTTCTTGAATTTACTTTGGACGAAATCTCAAACGAAAGTGCCGTCTCAATTCAAGCCACAGAGTAACGGGGTGGAGTTTAGTGGATAAAAAAGAGTTCTTTGATTCAGTCAGTAACATGGAGCAACAGATAGGACAGCTTTACCAGCAGCTGGGTGAATTAAAACAGGTTTTAGCAGAAATCTTAGAAGAGAATAATTCCCTTCAGCTGGAAAACGAACATTTGCGCAGAAGACTGGAGCAAACAGGGAACTCATCGAAAGGCGCTGCCCGTAAAGGTAAAAAGGGATCCAAGCAGTCTCAATCTGAAGATAAATCGTTGGATGTCGGTGAAGGCTATGACAATCTTGCCCGGCTGTATCAGGAAGGTTTTCATATCTGTAATATCCACTTTGGCAGTCCCCGTAAAGATGAAGATTGTTTGTTCTGCTTATCTTTTCTTAATAAGAAATAGCTATCACTTTAAGCCTTCCTGGACATCAGGAAGGCTTCGTTTTTACATAACGCTCTTTTCGCAAAGGTTGTTTACGCATTAATTGTTGCTTTCGTAAAAATCCCAAGAGCTGGATTTTCCCCTGTCTTCCTTGGGATTTCCGCTCCAGCAGTACGACTCTGCGGGGCAGGCGTTGAACTAAAAATCGCAAGAGCCGCTCAGCGAAATCCGCCAGGTGCTGGCCGCTGCAGCAGGATTGAGCATCCTCTGCTTCGCCTCCGTGTCTCACCTGTCCCGCTAGTCCTGCAGGAGACCGCAAGCCTTCCAATCCAATCGCTCTTGGGTATAAGAAAAGGAAGGTAAATTAGCATTCAAAAACGACAATCTTTAGGAAAGGCTGTTTTCACATATATTGTTGCTTTCGGAAAAATCCCAAAAGCCGGATTTTTCCCCTGCATACTACGTTTTTCGTTCTGAACGAAGAGAGAAGCTCTTTTCTCTCTTATTAAACAGGGTTTTTTCTGGTCATTACTCCATTATCTTTCGGAATGAATATCAGATAGCAACAAAGTTTACGATAAGAGCCTTAGGAAAAGAGCCTTGCATAAAATTGATTCTGCTGACACCTAAGCAAGTAAGAGGATCATTACTTTATGGTAAATGGGTAATAAATGAACCAACCCATGAGTAAATACAGCAAGAAACCAAACAATAGAACCAGGATATATTTACAGAAGTGTTTGGAGGAGAAGGTATGGTGGAGTTGAAGGAAGATGAAAGGCTGGATTATTTACTGGCGGAAGAGTTAAGGATCATTCAGAGTCCTTCGGTGTTTTCGTTTTCACTCGATGCAGTATTGCTGGCAAACTTTGCAAGCATTCCAAAGCGGAAAGGGAAGATTATCGACTTGTGCTCGGGGAATGGAGTGATTCCTTTGATGCTGAGTAATAGGACTGATGTGCCTATTACAGGAGTGGAGATCCAGGAGCGTTTATTTGAAATGGCTAATCGCAGCATTGAATATAATCAGCTGGGGAGCAGGATTTCCATGATCCATGGTGATATCAAAGACATGCCGGCACGCTTTGGTAATGATAAGTTTGAGGCAGTTATATGCAACCCCCCTTATTTTTCAAAAACTGAAAAACAGAAGATCAACAGCAATGAACACTATGCAATAGCCCGTCATGAAATCCTGTGTACGCTGGAGGATGTCGTGAAGACAGTGAGCTTCCTCCTTAAGCAGGGAGGGAAGGCTTCGTTTGTCCACCGTCCAGGGAGAGGGGTGGACCTGATTACCCTTATGAGGGAGTATCGGATAGAGCCTAAGCGGATCCGGTTTGTTTACCCCAATAAACATAAGGAAGCAAATACCGTCCTGATTGAAGGAATCAAAGATGGCAGTCCTGACTTGAAAGTCTTGCAGCCGCTGATTGTTTATAATGAAGATGGCAGTTACAGAAGTGAGGTCCATCAAATGCTGTATGGACAAGAGTAAGTTTCACTAATGAGAAGAAGGTGAAGAGGATGAAAACACAGAAAAGCTTTCAAGATACGGGAAAAGGGTCTTTGTATCTTGTCCCGACCCCCATCGGCAATCTGGAGGATATGTCCTTCAGGGCAGTCAGGATTTTAAAAGAGTGCAATGTCATCGCAGCAGAAGATACACGAAATACAAAGAAGCTATGCAATTATTTTGAGATTGATACCTTTGTCGTCAGTTATCATGAGCATAATAAAGAGACAAGCGGAGAGAAGCTGCTTGAACGCATCGAGAATGGTGAAACAGTTGCCTTGGTGAGTGATGCCGGTATGCCTTGTATTTCGGATCCAGGATATGAAATTGTGAGGGAAGCTATAGACAGGGAAATAGCGGTCATTCCTCTTCCAGGAGCCAATGCAGCCTTGACGGCTTTAATTGCCTCTGGGTTGGTGCCGCAGCCCTTTTACTTTTATGGTTTTCTTTCACGGAACAAGAAAGAAAAACGAAAAGAACTCGAAATACTTTCTAAACAGAACAGCACAATCGTTTTTTATGAGTCGCCTCACAGGCTGAAAGAGACACTTAAAGAGATGGCAGAAATCCTTGGCAGCCGTTCTATCGTTTTATCAAGGGAGCTTACCAAGAAATTTGAGGAATTTATTAGATGTTCTCTTGAAGAGGCAATAGAATGGAGCAATGAAGGAGAGATAAGAGGAGAGTTTTGTCTTATTGTTGAAGGAAATCCTGATAAGCAAACTTTTGAAGAAGAAAGCTTATGGTGGAATGAGATCACACTTTCCGAGCACGTACAGCATTATATTGATGAGAAAGAAATGTCTTCAAAAGAGGCAATTAAAATGGTATCTAGAGAAAGAGGGCTTCCGAAAAGGGATGTTTACCAGGCATTTCACGTTGAATGAATTTAAATGTTCTACAGGCAAGTTTGTTTAGTTTTCATTTAAAAAGCAGAATGCTAAACTGAAATGGAAATGACTTTCCAAAGGAGTTAGTTATGACACAATCAATGAATGAAAAATTATATAACGCACTGGTGGAGAACAAAACAGTTTTAGCTGAACAATGGTTACAGATGAGAGGAAAAAAAACAAATTCCATCTACTCCATTGATGCAGATGAAAAGTATGAAATGCTGTTAAGGGAACAAAATGCATTGACGACACAAACGATTGCCAGCGCCCTTTTGGACGATAAAGAGGAATATCATCAGAATCGGGAACAATGGGCATCCATGGTGGCAGGAAGCCGGGCGGATTTGGGGACTCCTATATATGAGGTACTTGAATCCGTGCACCAATTCAGATCTGTCATTATGGACTTTCTGAATATATATGTAGAAGACATGGAGAAGGAAATTACTAATAAACAGGTGTTGGGATGGAGCCAATCGATTCACACTGCGTTCGATCTTTTGATCCAGGAATTTTCAAAAATGTACTATGATATCACAAGGGATCGGATGAAGGCCCAACATGAATTAATAGCAGAATTAGGCTCCCCTGTTATTCCGGTTGGCGAAGCTATTGCCGTTCTGCCGTTAATAGGGGACATTGATACGGAGCGGGCAGCAAGGATAATGGAGTCCGTACCAGCCAGATGCATGGAGGAGCAGATTGGCACCCTCTGCATCGATTTATCGGGTGTCCCTGTCGTCGACACGATGGTTGCCCAACAGATTTATTCCATTATACAGGCTCTCTCTCTTTTGGGGATTAAAACGGCACTCTCTGGTATCAGGCCGGAAGTAGCCATGACATCTGTCCAGCTTGGCATCAATTTAAAGGATATCAACTCTTTTCATTCGCTAAAGCAAGCATTGCAAAAAATGGGCATGGCAATTTAAAGTATTGGCAAAGAGCAAAAAAAGTACCCTGAGAACCAGCCTTTTTAAAGGACTGTTCCTCAGGGTACTTTTTCACTCAATTATTTTTCAATTTGAAATGATTCTTGAATTTCTTTAATGATCTTTTCGGCACCTTCACGGCTTAAAATCAGCTTTCCATCCGCTAACTTAATGTTATCTTCAGATACTTCACCTGTCACATGGCAAGTCATGCTAGGCTTATATTTCTTAAGGATGATTCTCTCGTCATCCACATAGATTTCCAAAGAGTCTTTTTCAGCAATTCCCAAAGTACGACGCAGTTCAATCGGAATTACTACACGGCCAAGTTCGTCCACTTTACGTACAATACCAGTTGATTTCATTATAAATAACTCCCCTCAAAAAAATAATGTATTTTAATTCGTCATTTTTCGACATATTTTTAAGTATGAATCTATAATAACAGCGATTCCAAAATTCGTCAATAATAAAAATTGTAAATTTTTTTATTTTCTTTTTTGAAACAATCCCGTTTTTACAAGGTTTACTCAATGTTAGTTCAATTAAAATTTCCAATTTATTATTATTATCTGAAAACAAACTTGTGTTAACTATTGTCGAATAAACAGTTAACAAAATCTCCATTTTCGACAAAAAACGACAAATAGCCGAATTTCATGTCGAAAGGAAAGGAAGAGCGTCCCCACTTAGTTGCAGAAACAGCTTATTTTAGGTATATTTTGAGGATACAAGAGGTTATGATGTATTTATTGCACTAGTTAAAATACCGGGTTTTTCACCTGTCCAACCAATAAAATACACATGGAAAAACAATTAAGGGAGGAACAGCACTATGAAGGAGAAATTGAAGACCTTCTATCTAACAACGCCAATTTACTACCCTAGTGGAAACTTACATATCGGACATGCTTATACAACAGTAGCAGGAGATGCGATGGCCCGTTATAAAAGAATGCGCGGCTTCGATGTTATGTATCTAACAGGTACAGATGAACATGGACAGAAAATTCAGAGAAAGGCTGAAGAAGATGGAATTACTCCTCAGCAATATGTGGATGACATTGTCTCAGGGATCCAGGACTTATGGGAAAAGCTTGATATTTCTTATGATGATTTCATCCGTACTACGGAAAAGCGCCATAAAGATATTGTCGAGAAAATCTTCAGCCGCTTGCTTGAACAAGGAGATATCTATCTTGACCAATATGAAGGATGGTATTGCACACCTTGTGAATCCTTTTTCACAGAGCGCCAGCTTGAAAATGGAAATTGTCCTGACTGCGGCCGTCCCGTTGAAAAAGTAAAAGAAGAATCCTACTTTTTTAAGATGAGCAAATATGCAGACCGCCTGATTGAATACTATAATGAAAATCCTAAGTTCATCCAGCCGGAATCACGAAAAAATGAAATGATTAATAACTTCATCAAGCCGGGACTGGAAGATCTGGCTGTCTCCAGGACAACATTCGATTGGGGCGTAAAGGTGCCCGGAGATCCGAAGCATGTCATTTATGTATGGATTGACGCGCTTTCAAATTATATCACTGCCCTCGGATATGGAACAGAGAACGATACAAGGTATCTGAAGTACTGGCCGGCGGATGTCCATCTGGTTGGAAAAGAAATTGTCCGCTTTCATACGATCTACTGGCCTATCATGCTGATGGCACTGGACCTTCCGCTTCCAAAGAAAGTCTTTGCTCATGGCTGGCTGTTAATGAAAGATGGAAAAATGTCGAAGTCGAAAGGGAATGTTGTCGATCCAGTCACACTGATTGACCGTTACGGATTAGATTCCCTTCGTTATTATTTATTGCGTGAAGTTCCGTTCGGATCTGATGGAGTATTTACGCCGGAAGGTTTTGTCGAGAGAATCAATTTTGACCTGGCCAATGACTTGGGGAACCTGCTGAACCGTACTGTAGCCATGGTCAATAAGTACTTTGATGGGGAGATCCCTCAATATAAGGGTTCAGAAGGTCAGTTTGATAAAGAACTCCTCACAGTCAATAAAGAAACGGTTGCTCAATATGAAGAAGCGATGGAAAAGATGGAGTTCTCAGTTGCCTTATCGAGCTTGTGGCAGCTGATCAGCCGTACGAATAAGTACATCGATGAGACTCAGCCTTGGGTGCTGGCAAAACAGGAAGAACAAAAAGGTGAATTAGGAAATGTTATGGTCCATCTAGCGGAAACTTTACGCCGTGCAGCAGTAATGCTTCAGCCGTTCCTGACAAGAGCACCGAAGAAAATCTTTGAACAATTAAATGCAGATCAGGTGGAATTGACAACATGGGAAAGCTTGGAAGAGTTTGGTATGATTCCGGCTGGCACCAAGGTTGTGAAAAAAGGAGAGCCGATCTTCCCTAGATTGGATATCACAGAAGAGGTTGAATACATTAAAGAAAAAATGCGCGGAACTGCACCTCAGCCAATAGAAGAAGAGACAAAAGAAGAAGAGGTACCGGAAGCAGATGAAATCACCATTGATGATTTCATGAAAGTGGATTTCAGGGTGGCGACAGTCACACATGCTGAGCCCGTCAAAAAAGCCGATAAACTTCTGAAAATCCAGTTGGATCTTGGGTACGAAAAACGCCAGGTGGTTTCCGGGATTGCAAAATTCTATAAGCCTGAAGAGCTGGTTGGCAGAAAAGTCATTTGTGTCACCAACCTAAAACCGGTAAAATTGCGAGGAGAATTGTCTCAGGGAATGATTCTTGCAGGTGAAAAAGACGGAGTGCTTTCGTTAGCCAGTGTAGATGAATCTCTTGCCAATGGAGCAAAAGTTAAATAAACCCTTAATAAAGAGAGTGTTCCACGTGAAACACTCTCTTTATCTTTCCAAAAAAATGTTTACTGGTGATAGTAGAGGGTAACAATAATCTTGCATTATGGTTTAAATCCTCAAGGAACCCTTATAAAAATAGAGGATCACATTGAAAACTGCACCTCTCATGTGTAAGCGGAAGGAGGGAGCTTGGGGGAATTGAGCACAAGGGAGACCCCGAAAAGTGAATCGATCTCCAGCAAGCTGGAGCTTCCGTATTCCGCTATGCGATGAATCAACAACAGCATCTACTTTCATTGTGCTTCCTCCATCCCGGTCGTAAACCTTTGATCTGTATGCAGCTGAACGATCTCTTCTTTCTAATCCATCACCTGTTGCGCGGAATTCTTGAATTTGCAGCGGCAATGAAGTTGCCAGTGGAATTCCATTTGTTATGAAAACGTTACATAAGTGAGAAGCTTGTCATGGAAGAATATTATAAAATAATAGTATTAAAAGGAGTCTTATTATGTTGTTTGATACACATGTCCATTTGAACGCTGAGCAATTCAATGAAGATTTAGAGCAAGTCATTGAGCGGGCACAAAATGAGGGAGTCCAAAACATGGTTGTTGTCGGCTTCGATCGCCCAACCATCAAAAAGGCGATGCAGCTTGTTGAGGAATATGACTTTCTCTACGCAGCTATTGGATGGCACCCGGTCGATGCCGTTGATATGACGGATGAAGATTTAAAGTGGATTGAAGAATTGTCCGCTCATCATAAAGTTGTCGCTATAGGGGAAACAGGATTGGATTATCATTGGGATAAGTCCCCGAAAGACATACAGCAGGAAGTTTTCCGCAAACAGATCAGGCTGGCGAAGAAAGTCAAGCTCCCGATTGTTATACATAACCGAGAAGCTACACAGGACATAGTAGATATATTACAAGAAGAAGATGCGAAAGAAGTAGGCGGCATCATGCACTGTTTCAGCGGCAGTCCGGAAACGGCCCGTGTATGCCTTGATATGAATTTTCTCATTTCATTGGGAGGTCCGGTTACCTTCAAAAATGCCAAGAAGCCGAAAGAAGTGGCGGAGGAAGTACCCTTGGAAAAGCTTCTGATCGAGACCGACTGCCCGTATCTTGCACCCCATCCTTACAGGGGAAAGCGTAATGAACCTTCTTATGTGAAATTGGTTGCTGAACAAATCGCTGAATTAAAAGGCATCTCATTTGAAGAAGTGGCGGATATCACAACCCGGAATGCAAAGAAATTATTCGGCATAGATTGATAAGTGAATTTGTCGAGGTTTGGGAAAGCTTGTCCATCTTCCAATCAAAAATCTAAAGTTCTACATTTCTCATCTCTTTCATAGGATAACCATGTCGATAAGTTATCCTTCCCTTTTGGTTTGAGTTTTTGCATAATGGCGATATGTTCCCAAAATTACTAGACTCATAAACTAAGGGGGTTAGGCTTGACAAGTGTGTTGCTAGTCTAATATAATCACTCCGAGAAAAGGAGGCGTTTTTCATGAGTGAAGAAAACATGAAAAACCTGTTTTCCAAGTCGATGAAAAAAAGGAAATGGGCCATTCTGTCCGTAAGTATACTGGCGTTTGCGGCAGTTTTCGGTTACCTTCTGTTCGAGGGGACAAAGAAGTCGGTCGCACTGACACTGAATGGCGAAGAAAAGGAAATTAGAACACACGCAAATACGATACATGATATTTTGCAAGATATGAAAATTCCTTTGCAATCTGAAGACTATTTGTATCCTACAGGATCGACCGAGGTTACAAATAACATGAAAGTGGTTTGGGAACCGGCAAAACAGGTAGAAATAAAGGTTGGAAGTGAAAACAAGAAGGTCTGGACGACAGCGGAAACAGTCAAGGAACTGCTTGCTGATGAAAAGATCGAGATTGGTGAACATGACAAGGTCAATATAAACCTCGATGAAAGAGTAACAGAGAAAACAAAAGTTGAGATTGTACCTGCATTTCCTGTGAAGCTTGTAGATGGAGGGAATGAAAAGGCTGCATGGTCAACTTCGACTACGGTCGCTGACTTTTTAAAGCAACAAGGAATCACACTAGCGGAAGAAGACCGAGTGGAACCCAATTTAGACAGCACTGTTAAAGTGAATGGTGTTGTAAATGTCGTTCGAGTTAAAAAAGTCACCGATGTAGTGGAAGAACCAAAAGAATTTACTGTTGTAACCAGAAAGGATTCCGACCTCAGCAAAGGGAAGGAAGAAGTCATTCAGGATGGACAGCAGGGCTTGATCGAGAAAAAGTATGAGGTTGTTAAAGAAAATGGCAAAGAAGTATCACGAAAACTTGTCAGTGAAAAAACTGTAAAAGAGAGCCAGGATAAAATCGTCAGTGTCGGTACAAAGGTACTGGTTGCCCAGGTGTCACGCGGCAGTTCTTCCAGCTCTGCTTCAAGCAGTTCCTCATCCAGTTCAAGCAGCGGCAAGGAATTCTACGTGAGCTCTACAGCATACACGGGCAGCTGCAACGGATGTTCCGGTGTCACAGCTACGGGAATTAACCTAAAAGCCAATCCGGGAGTCAAAGTGATCGCTGTCGACCCTTCAGTTATTCCATTGGGAACAAAAGTGTATGTTGAAGGATATGGATATGCAGTGGCTGCCGACACAGGCGGAGCGATTAGAGGGAATAAGATTGACGTATTCTTCTCTTCTAAATCTGATGCATACCACTGGGGACGTAAACAAGTCAAAATCAAAATCTTAAACTAAGTTACAGGGCAGGGGGGATTTCCCCCTGCTTTTTTGAATTTCTTTTCTCTTTAACCTATAAAACGATATAATAATCCTTGCAAGCAAAATTACTTGTTACTTATTAGACGCATTAGATTACAAAAATGTTTCAATTTTTTCGGAGGAATTATGAAAATAAAAGAAATTATTGTGGTAGAGGGCAGAGACGACACAACCGCGTTACGCCGTGCGGTCGATGCGGATACTATTGAAACAAATGGTTCGGCTGTTTCAAAAGAAACTTTATTGAAAATAAAACACGCTCAGGAAAAAAGGGGGGTCATTATTTTTACTGATCCTGATTATCCTGGTGAACGAATAAGAAAAATAGTAAGTGACCATGTCCCGGGATGTAAGCACGCCTTCATCACTAAACGTGACGCTCTTCCCAGGAATGGAAGAGGGCTAGGGGTGGAGCATGCCTCACCTGCTGCGATACAAGAGGCTCTAAAGGAAGCTCATATCATGAATGAATCCCTCCAGGAAGAAATCAGTGTGGATGATTTGATTGATGCTGGCCTGATAGGCGGACCTAAAGCCAAGGCGAGAAGGGAGCGGCTTGGAGAGATGTTGAGAATTGGATACACGAATGGAAAACAGCTTCATAAAAGATTAAAGATGTTTGAGATCAAACAAGAGGAGTTTGCAGAAGCCATCAAAACGATATTACAGGAGGAAACAGATGCATAAAGATATTGCTACCCCTATACGAACGAAGGAGATATTGAAGAAGTATGGCTTTTCATTTAAAAAGAGCCTTGGGCAGAACTTCTTGATTGACCCTAATATATTAAGAAATATCACTGAATATGCCGGCCTCACGGAAAAAACAGCGGCCATTGAAATTGGTCCCGGAATTGGGGCACTGACCGAGCATCTGGCACGATCTGCAGGAAAGGTCCTTGCATTTGAAATTGACCAGCGGCTACTGCCAATCCTTGCAGATACACTTTCTCCTTATAAAAATGTAACGGTTGTGAATGAAGACATCCTGAAAGCAAATGTGGAGGAAATGATTGAAAAAGAATTGGCGGAGTACGAAGATATCATGGTCGTGGCAAACTTGCCATACTATGTGACAACGCCAATCATCTTAAAGCTTCTAACAGAAGGGCTGCCGGTCAAGGGGATCTGTGTGATGCTTCAGAAGGAAGTAGGGGACAGGATTGCGGCGAAGCCAGGGACCAAGGAGTATGGCTCCCTTTCAATTGCTATTCAGTACTATACGGAAGCAGAGACGGTCATGACGGTGCCGAAGACCGTCTTCATGCCTCAACCGAATGTGGAGTCGGCTGTCATCAGGCTGATGAAAAGAGAAAAGCCTGCAGCGGAAGTGGATGATGAAGAGTTTTTCTTCCAGGTGACGAGGGCGTCGTTTGCGCAAAGGCGTAAAACAATCCTAAATAATTTAACCAGCCAGCTGCCGGACGGAAAACAGAAAAAGGATGGAATTTTGGCCTCTTTGGAAAAAGCGGCTATCGACCCGGGGAGAAGGGGAGAAACCCTCAGTATTCAAGAGTTTGCCAGTTTGAGCAACTCTCTTCTTCCATTATTTAAATAGGCTGTTTTCGCATATATTGTTACTTCCGGAAAAATCCCAAAAGCCGAATTTTCCCCTGCATACTACGTTTTTCGCTCTGAAAGGAGAGAGAAGCTCTTTTCTCTCTTGCTAAACAGGGGTTTTTCCGTTTCATTACTCCACTTTCTTTCGGAATTATTATCAAATAGCAACAAAGCTTACGGAAAGAGCCCTCTAAATAGAGCAAATAACCCGTTCGGTTGAGAGGGAGAAAATGCCTATTTGCTGGTGGTTTTGCGGGTTAAAATACAAAGATTTTTGCAGGCTGTTTTGAAGTGTAATGTGTATGAAAAATTGCACAAAAAAGAGGAGCTGCCAACGACCTTGCAGCTCCTCACTTCTATTATGCGGTATTTAATTAAGCCCCAGATCGGTTGAACAGCGGGTTTCCCGTTAAACTTTGCATTCTTCAGCAATGAAACCAGGTTCTCTGCTAATTGAGGTGTATAGAGGGAAAAATTCCCCTTAATTAGCAAATCGTATTGAAAACAGCTTAAATAGAGGGAGAAATTCCTCTTATTTGACTCAAAAGACGGGAAAATAGGCAGCTTTGCTTTGTATAAAGGGAAAAACTCCCCTTATTTTCCGCAAAAACCACGTCTACTCTACATCTAACGGTAAAATCTCCCCTTATTTTTCTCCCACTGGGTTATTCCCCTTCATCTTCCCATCTATTGTATCTGGCACTAACGAATCCGCGGACAAATTTGTAACATAAAATGCAGACCAGTTTGCAACACCACATACATTTATGCGGTAGTGCAAATCGGCCTGCAAATCAGTATGCAGCAATAAGCGAAAAAACTTCAAAACCATTGGTATGCCGATACAAAATGCTATGCAAATTGTACCGCAAATTACCTTTCTATTTATTGGTTTCTCTGCACTGAACGGGTTAATAGAGCAAAGGACCAGGGATTTTTTCCCCGGTCCTTCTTTGTGATAGGCCACTGAAGGTAAACTAGGGGTCTTCAGCATGATATAGCGGCTGGCATACTTCCCCGTCTCCTTCTAGCGAAAAGTCAGCATTGACACACGCCGCACGTTGCGTGTCTTTATTCTATGCGGAGCCTCTTCCATCCGTACTCAGCTGAGTACGGAGCTTGGGCTTTTCATATGTTTTCATTGCCCATCATGCAGTACATTCGTGGCACTAAGTAGATTTCCATCTGGATCCCTGAAACCGAAACCGCCATATCCATGCTCAGGGTGGACATTCAGCGGGCCGACATCAATTTCCTTTGCTTTCAGCCATTCGTAGAATCCCTCTAAGTCAGCAGTATAAAAATCAATGATGCTGTGTTCCACATCGTTATTCGAATTCCTGAAAGATACCTGGTCTATTTCCTCGGTTTCAACCATAAATATAGTTGGTACTCCTTTTTTCTTGAATGTCAGCATGGCATTCTTTTCACCCTTGAATTCAACTTCAACACCTATTACCTCTTTATAAAAGGGAATGGCTTTCTCAAGACTGCTGACAGGTATTTCTAAAGTAGCTACATGGGAAATAAAATCAGACATTTAATGACCTCCTTTTATTTTACAAATACATAATTTCGATTCAGCAGCCTAAATTCCCTTTATTAGACACCGATTAATTGTTATTGAAGAAGAAGAGGTAGTCTCAATTCAACTTTAGGACTTCGTAAAGTGGTTGAAAGGAAAAGACCTACTGTCTGCTGCGGGGATACGTCAAGCTCCTGGCCGTGGCTGCCTAACCAAGTATTTGTGCGAAGTAACTTTTACTCATTAGTTTCAATGTGGTTTTTCTTAATCATGGGCGGGGTCTTCCAATTTGCAAGCTGCTGAACAGCAGTATCCATTTATAAGCTCATGCCCCGTCCTGGGGAGTTGTGCGCCAAACAGCAGAAACGGACTGCTTATCACTGGTGACACCGATTTTCGGGCTGGTGCATAGGTTACTAAAGGAATATTTATTTAAAGGATGTACTATCCAATGGAGTTGACGCCAGTGAAATTAGAGGTCAATGCAATCGTCGGCCGGAAGTCTCACCAGTGTGACATTTTATTTCGGATTATCGATATAATGGAATCGGGCGGCGTTCGAACAGCGATATTATATGGAGAAGACTATAGACTGGTTGCAGATGCCCCTATTGAGGACCTGGAACTTATTGATCCCCGTGAATACAGAAGGAGGACCAGGGAGTTCAGGTCCATGGAACAGCAGTCGCTGGAGTTGTTTCGACAGGATATCGACTTGCAAAAACAGAAACAGGAATATAACTCTACGAATGCGTATCGTGAAGAATACAATTATTTTCATGTGCCGGGAAAGGTGCTTCACCTGGATGGGGATCAGTCATATTTGCAAAAGTGCCTTGATTTATATGAAAAGATAGGGGTTCCTGTCACGGGCGTTCACTGCAACGAGAAAGAAATGCCGGAAAGAATCGGTCCGTTAATTGAGAAATATCGTCCGGATATACTTGTGATCACTGGCCATGATGCATATACAAAATCGAAGGGCAAGAAATCGGATATAAATGCATACCGACATTCACGTTTCTTTGTCAACACGGTCAGGGAAGCCCGGAGACGAGTGCCGCATCTCGATCAGCTTGTTATCTTTGCAGGAGCATGCCAATCACATTTTGAATCGTTAATCCACGCAGGAGCCAATTTTGCAAGTTCCCCGCAGCGTGTGAATATTCATGCCCTGGACCCTGTTTATATCGTCGCCAGAATCAGTTTTACCGCATTTACAGACCCGGTCAACTTGTGGGACATTTTAAGGAATACTCTTACGGGTGATAAAGGCTTGGGAGGAATTGAAACACGGGGCGTGCTTAGAACAGGAATGCCATACAAGCCAGTGGAGGATGAGTAATAGAGAAGCCGTATGAAGTGCATTCAATACGGCTCTTTTCATTAAACTGTCCTCAAGGAGAGGGGCAGTCCTAATCATGTGTTGGGAAACGGCTTTTAGGGTACTAAGTATAAAAAGCAAGAAAAGGATAAAGGAAAATCCTAAAGAAATTCGACAAGAACGTATAAAAACAGTCAAAACCATTGCTGAAAAAATCACTTACATATTATGAAAGTACTAGGGGAAATATAATATTGTTGAAAAAAAAAGCATTTTGTTGAATGAAAAGCATTGACAGAGTTTAAACGTTATTGATAAAATTATAAATTTATTTGACTTTCTTTACATAAAGTGTTATACTAATTACAGTGAGGTGGAAGCGTAATGCCAAAAACATTAGCCGACATAAAAAAATCCCTTGATTCTAATTTAGGAAAACGCTTGATGCTTAAAGCCAATGGCGGACGTCGCAAAACGATTGAACGTTCTGGTGTGTTAGCAGAGACCTACCCTTCAGTATTTGTTGTACAATTAGATCAAGAAGAAAATGCGTTTGAAAGAGTTTCTTACAGCTATGCAGATGTACTCACTGATACAGTTGAGTTAACTTTCTATGATGAAGCAGCAGGGGCCATGATCCTAGAGCAGTAAACGAATATGTTTGCTGCTTTTTTATTTGGTTTAAGCCAGGTACATTCAAGAAGACTTATTGATCATTTTCCATAGTTATTGTTTATATTGGTATTTCAGGTGACATCCTCCTCGTAATGTTTCCGGTTTTTTGCTCAAGCTAATGATGCGGCCCTTAAACAAGGAGGGATAGTGATGAGCAGGAGACGAAGGATAATGTCTGAACGCTTAAAGGAAGAAATTGCAAAAGAACTTGGCTTCTATGATACAGTCCAGCGCGAAGGCTGGGGAGGCATCCGGTCGAAGGACGCCGGTAATATGGTCAAAAGAGCGGTAGAGCTTGCGCAAAGAGGAATGATTAACAAACAATCCTAAGATTCCTGGAATAGTGAACTGCTGATTTGCCGCAAACATAGACCGGCTTAAAGGGAAAACTCCTTCAAGCCGGTCTATTTTCCGTTCCTAAAGAAAAAAACTGGTTTAAAACCCGCTGTTTATGAATTATATTTCCTGATAAAGGCTAGCATGAGAGTGAACTGTGTAAAAAAGTCGGGGTTTTGCAGCATGCCAAACAAGGAATATGCTAAAATAGTCTTCATAGATATTTCCACGAAAAGCATAATGCGAACGAATAGGACATTTCACCATTAATTATCCTGTTTTCATGGAGAATGTTCAGTTAATTGGTTTGTAAAAGTAGGTGATTTATATGAGAACGTTAGTAAAGGCGCCGGCCAAAATCAATCTCACGCTTGATGTCCATCATAAACGCCCGGATGGGTATCATGAAGTGGAAATGATTATGACGACCATTGATTTAGCCGACCGGATTGAATTACAGGAATTGAAAGAAGATACGATTGAAATCTTGTCGCATAATCGATTTGTTCCGGATGATCAGCGCAATCTTGCCTATCAGGCAGCTCATTTATTGAAAGACCGGCTGGGGATCAAAAAAGGCGTATCGATTTCCATTGATAAAATCATCCCGGTAGCAGCTGGCCTTGCTGGCGGAAGCAGTGATGCTGCGGCTACTCTTCGGGGATTGAACGATCTTTGGAAGCTCGGGCTGTCATTGGATGAACTTGCAGTGCTTGGCTCTGAGATTGGTTCCGACGTTTCCTTCTGTGTGTATGGAGGAACGGCACTGGCCAAAGGAAGAGGAGAAAAAATTCAGCACATCAAGGCACCGCCAAACTGCTGGGTTATCTTGGCCAAGCCTTCGATCGGAGTGTCCACGGCTGATGTATACAAGAACCTTAGGCTTGATCACGTAAGCCATCCTGATACAAAAGGAATGCTGTCTGCTTTGGCACAGGGTGATTATAATCGTATGTGTTCGAGTTTGGGGAACGTATTGGAGTCTGTAACATTGAAGATGCATCCAGAGGTCCAGCAGATTAAAGAGCAAATGGAGCGTTTTGGTGCTGATGCTGTATTGATGAGCGGAAGCGGGCCCACTGTGTTTGGCTTAGTTCAATATGAGTCAAGGCTGCCAAGGATTTACAATGGCCTTCGCGGATTTTGTGACCAGGTCTTTGCTGTCAGGATGCAGGGAGACCGAAATACGCTTGCTTAAATCCGTATATTAATGATATATTTAGCTTATAATATTCGGATTTTAGGGAGGTAGACGATGAAGTGAAATTCAAAAGAAGTGAACGGCTGATTGACATGACGCACTATTTACTTGAACGTCCGCATCAACTAGTGCCTCTTACATTTTTTTCTGAGCGATACAGTTCTGCCAAGTCATCGATCAGTGAAGACCTTGGCATCATCAAAGAAACCTTTGAGACAAGAGGGGTAGGAACTGTCCAAACAGTGCCTGGCGCTGCTGGCGGTGTAAGGTATATCCCTAAAGTCAATGTTTCCGATGCCAAAGAAGCTATAGAAGAGTTATGTGGTCACCTGGCTAATCCGGACCGGCTGCTTCCAGGGGGCTATTTATATATGACCGATCTGCTGGGCAATCCCCGTGCTATGGATAAAGTTGGGAAACTCTTTGCTTCTGCATTTTCTAACAGTGATATCGATGTGATTATGACTGTGGCTACGAAAGGGATACCAATTGCCCATGCTATAGCCAGTCATATGAACGTTCCAGTGGTGATTGTCCGCAGAGACAGCAAAGTGACAGAAGGTTCAACGGTCAGTATTAACTATGTGTCCGGTTCCACAAAACGGATTCAGACCATGGTCCTTTCTAAAAGAAGCTTAAGGGAAGGTTCAAAAGTCCTGATCGTGGATGACTTCATGAAAGCTGGAGGAACAGTTAACGGCATGAAGAACCTGCTGGATGAGTTCTCTGCAGAACTGTCTGGGATTGCTGTCCTGGTAGAAGCGGAAAAGGCAGATGAACGCCTGGTAGATGAGTATATATCTCTGGTGAAATTGTCGGATGTAGATGTGAAGGAAAAGCAAATCAACGTATCTGAAGGCAATTACTTTCAATCAAACATCTCATTTCTTGAAACGGGAGGAAGTTAACATGAGAAGCATTTCCACGCCCAATGCCCCAGCGGCCATCGGTCCGTACTCTCAAGGGGTCATCGTCAACAATTTATTCTACAGTTCAGGCCAGATTCCTTTGACAGCAGAGGGATCAATGGTGGAGGGACCGGTTGAAGACCAGACCCATCAGGTATTTAAGAACCTCCAGGCAGTTTTGGAGGAGGCAGGAGCATCACTTGGTACAGTGGTGAAAGCAACAGTCTTCATTAAAGACATGGACGACTTTGGGGCTATCAATGAAGTCTATGGTCAATATTTTGATACTCATAAACCCGCAAGGTCCTGCGTAGAGGTAGCAAGGCTGCCAAAAGACGCGCTTGTTGAAATTGAAGTCATTGCGCTGGTTAAATAATAATGGATAAAAACAGGTAACGCGAAAAGCGTTACCTGTTTTTTTAGGGAGAGAAATCCTCTTACCAGTCTTGCGGGGGGGTTTGTTTAATGCTCAGTGAAAATATAATTAAAACAGGTCATTTTCCCTATCTAATCAAAGTTTAAACCGCCTTTTCAATGAAAATCTTAAAAAAAATATAATTTTTTCAAAATATTTTACAAATTAAGAAGGAATTGAGAAAATTTCGTTGAATAGATTAAGTAGATTTCATCTAGGGAAAAAGGTGGTGAACACAGTGGAAGTAACAGATGTCAGATTACGCCGTGTGAATACCGATGGTCGAATGAGAGCCATTGCTTCCATTACACTGGACAATGAATTTGTCGTTCATGATATTCGTGTAATTGATGGCAACAACGGATTGTTTGTGGCAATGCCAAGCAAACGCACTCCTGATGGGGAATTCCGTGATATCGCTCATCCTATCAATTCAGGTACCCGTGGTAAGATCCAAGAAGCCGTTCTTACAGAATACCATCGTTTAGGTGAGTTGGAAGAAGTGGAACTCGAAGAAGCTGGAAGTGCTTCTTAATAGAATATTGACAGCAGGAGCCTACTTCAATAGTAAGGCTCTCTTTTTTTGCCTTCTTATAATGCCTTCCATTAGTAATCCCCCGAATAGTCTCTCTATGCCAGTTTCCATTCACACAGTTGTCCTTCATTTTTTACAGTCCGTTATTTTGTGTCAGGAATAATCATGCCGAGCGTTGTCAAATATGTGTATTTTAAAGAGATTCCTTGAAATATACAGGTTTTTAGGATATATTCGTAATGGAAAAAAGGATAATGGAGGGCCCTAAATATATGACCAATCGATATGCCGTGATTTTAGCAGCAGGACAGGGAACCAGAATGAAATCCAAGTTATATAAAGTGTTGCACCCGGTTTGTGACAAGCCGATGGTAGAACATGTGGTAGATCAAATTACCGCTCTCGATATAAATAAGACCGTTACAATTGTAGGCCATGGCGCCGAGCTTGTTCAGACTCATCTGGAGGGCAGAAGTGAATTTGCTCTGCAGGCGGAACAGCTGGGCACTGCACATGCAGTTATGCAGGCGGAAGATGCCCTTGGCAGTTTGGAAGGAACCACTATTGTTGTCTGTGGAGATACTCCGCTTATTAAGGCTGACACGATGGAAGCGCTATTAAAGCATCATGATGAGCTGAAAGCAAAAGCGACCATCCTGACAGGAAAGCCTGAAGATGCAGCCGGCTACGGAAGAATCATCCGTAATGAAGAAGGGCTAGTGGAAAAAATTGTTGAACATAAGGATGCTTCCGAAGAGGAGCGGCTTGTTGACGAAATCAATACAGGAACTTACTGCTTCGATAATAAAGCACTTTTTGAAGCGTTGAAGAAAGTGTCTAATGACAACAGCCAGGGCGAATATTACTTACCAGATGTGATTGAAATCCTGAAAGAAGAAGGAGAAGTCGTCAGTGCTTACCAAACGGATGACTTTGAAGAAACCCTGGGTGTCAATGATCGTGTGGCGTTGTCGCAGGCTGAACAAATCATGAAGAAGCGAATCAATGAAAAGCATATGAGAAATGGTGTTACCTTCATTGATGCAAACACTACTTATATCGGGGCAGACGTTGAGATTGGGCGTGACACCGTGATTCACCCAGGCTCAGTAATCAAAGGTTCCACTGTCATCGGAGAAGATTCGGTCATCGGTCCTCATACGGAAATAAAAGACTGCACGATCGGAGACAATACGGTGATCAAGCAATCGGTTGCCCATGATAGTGAAATTGGCTCTGATGTCAATATTGGTCCGTTTGCTCATATCCGCCCTCAGTCACAGGTGATGGATGAGGTCAAGGTCGGCAACTTTGTTGAATTGAAAAAAGTGAAATTCGGGAAGGGCAGCAAAGCTTCTCACCTAAGCTATATCGGGGATGCCGAAGTGGGCGAAGACGTAAACATCGGCTGTGGATCCATTACGGTCAATTACGATGGAAAGAATAAGCACCTGACAAAAATTGAAGATGGCGTTTTTGTCGGCTGCAATTCAAACCTTGTAGCTCCTGTCACTATTGGAAAAGGAGCGTATGTCGCTGCCGGTTCCACCATTACACAGGATGTTCCGGGGGAAGCCTTGTCCGTTGCCAGAGCACGTCAAGTGAATAAAGAGAACTATGTAAATAAATTAAATCTTAACAACAACTAATTTGGAGGTTGCCATGCCTAACAGTTACTCTAATTCTAAACTGAAAATCTTTTCTTTGAATTCGAATCCTGCTCTTGCAGAAGAAATTGCAAAAGAAGTGGGAGTGCCACTTGGTCAGTGTACAGTAAAACAATTCAGTGACGGAGAAATTCAAATCAATATTGAAGAAAGCATCCGCGGCTGTGATGTATTTGTAATCCAATCAACAAGTGCTCCTGTAAATGAAAACCTGATGGAACTGCTGATCATGGTTGATGCCCTTAAGAGAGCATCTGCAAAGACTATTAATATTGTGATGCCATACTATGGGTACGCAAGACAAGATCGTAAAGCGCGTGCCCGTGAGCCGATCACAGCTAAGCTTGTAGCGAATCTTCTTGAGACTGCCGGTGCTTTTCGTGTTATCACTCTTGATCTGCATGCACCTCAGATCCAAGGCTTCTTTGATATCCTGATCGACCATTTGATGGGTGTACCGATTTTGGGCGATTACTTCCTTGAAAAAGGCTTCAACTCTGAAGATGTCGTTGTTGTCTCTCCTGACCATGGCGGGGTGACGAGAGCCCGTAAATTAGCTGAAAGGTTGAAAGCGCCGATTGCCATCATCGATAAGCGCCGTCCTAAACCAAATGTATCCGAGGTTATGAACATCGTTGGTAACATCGATGGAAAAATTGCGATCCTGATCGATGATATCATTGATACAGCCGGGACAATTACGCTGGGAGCCAATGCCTTGGTTGAAAATGGAGCAAAGGAAGTTTACGCTTGCTGTACACATCCAGTTCTCTCAGGTCCTGCAATTGAAAGAATCCAGAATTCAAAAATCAAAGAATTGGTAGTAACAAACTCCATTCCTCTAACTGAAGATAAAATGATTGATAAAATCGAGCAGCTTTCTGTTGCTCCTCTAATCAGTGAAGCCATCATCCGCGTTTACGAGGAACAATCAGTAAGTACATTGTTTGATTGATCATTACTAAAAACCAGACGAGACTCTTCGTCTGGTTTTTGCTTTGAATTCTAAGTGAAGCCGGGTGATGTGGTGACCTTGAAACAGTTGAACATTGCAATGAAGCCAGTAGATAAGAATCTTAAATAGTAGAACACCTAGAAAAGGTCATCTCTGGATAGCCACCTGATCTTCACATGTAATAAGTTTATTATAAAAGATTTTGATAATGATCTTTAGAGAGTCATTCGTAAATGAAACTATTACGGATCATCTTATCCGTGTAGAGAAAGTGACAACCTCCATGAGAAGTATTTTTAACCAACCTGTTTAATATTACCTTTTTTAGGGTATTTTCTATAGAGAGACTAATATAGAAAACTGAGGAAGGGGTTTTAATCATGGCTGTAGAACTTAAAGCTAATAGCCGTACAAGCGGCAGACGATCAGATCTAACCAAACTTCGACATCAAGGGAGTATTCCTGCAGTAGTATACGGATATAAAACAGACACTACACCTATTGCGATTGATTCAATTGAGTTCATTAAAACGATGAGAGAGGCAGGACGCAATGGGATCATCTCTTTAAATATTGATGGTAACACACAGAATGTTGTATTAAGTGAATATCAACAGGATCATATCAAGGATGCTGTCACCCATGCTGATTTTCTGGCAGTGAATATGTCCAGTGAGATGGATGCGGATGTCCGTATCGAGCTTGTGGGTGAATCAGCAGGTGTTAAAGACGGAGGCGTCTTACAGCAGCCGCTGCACGATGTATCCGTAACAGCTAAACCTTCTGATATACCTGACAGCATTCAAGTTGATATTTCCCGACTTCAAGTTGGAGAAACCATTACGGTCGGTGATATCAAAGGAAAACACTCCTTTACCATTAACGCAGAGGATGAACGTACAATTGCCTCTGTCCTGGCACCTCGCCAAGAGGAAGAAATCAGCTCCGGCGAAGAACAGGAAGCAGGTCAGCCTGAAAATGAGGAAGGCCGTGAGACAGACGCAAGCGGCGAAAGTGAAGGAGCTTAAGAATACGATAAATATATCTCCGGACGCAGCCTTTGCGGGTTGCGTCTTTTATCATTTATGCTTATGGTATTGATAGTGCATGAAAAATGAGGTGTAAAATCATGAAATTAATAGTCGGGCTGGGGAATCCAGGGTCACAATATGATCATACAAGACATAATATTGGCTTTGAGATTATAGATGAATTGGCCAAAAGGTTTGACAGTCCCCTGAATCAGTCTAAATTTAAAGGGGTATATACAAGCGTCCACTATAAAGGAGAAAAGGTCATATTACTTAAGCCTCTTACATATATGAACTTATCGGGAGAAAGTATTGTTCCTCTGATGGACTACTTTGATATCGATGAGGAGGATTTGGTAGTAATATATGACGATCTTGATTTGCCGGTCGGAAAATTACGGCTTCGCCAAAAAGGGAGTCCGGGCGGCCATAATGGCATGAAGTCCATCATTGCCCATTTGGGTACCCAGCAGTTCAACAGGATACGAGTGGGCATTGACCGCCCGCCAAGTGGAATGAAGGTCCCCGATTATGTGCTTGGGAAATTTACACTGGAAGAGTGGGAAACGATGCAGGATGTAATCAAATCCAGTGCCGATGCTTGTGAGGCATGGTTGGAAAAGCCTTTCCTTGAAGTAATGAATACATTTAACTGAATGAGAAGCTGTATAACTCTTTCAGAACCCGTTCATACTAATGACAGGTGTTTTTTGAAGGAGGAATAATATGGCGATTCATTATTACTGCCGCCATTGCGGTTATAAAGTTGGAAGCTTGGAACAAGTTTCGGTACATTCCGAACAAGTGGGCCTGCATAAACTTTCTGATGAAGACCGCATGAATATGGTATCATATGAACAAAATGGAGATATTCATATTAAAACGATTTGCGAGGACTGCCAGGAGTCACTGAATCGCAATCCGGATTATCATCAATCAGATTATCTGATCCATTAAGGGGCTTTGGTATAAACCAAAGCATTTTTCTGTTGATATAAGTCCTATGTTTCTGATGGCCGGGTGTTTGTTGATAGACTGTGAGCCAGAGGAATCGAGAATTTATTTATAGAGACCAGCCTTTAGTTTCGTCAATGTGGCCTGCTTAACGTTGATTGCCGCTGCAGCCGGATTCGCCTCCTCGGCTGCGCCTGTGGAGTCTCACTAACCCGCAAGCCTACAGAAGCCTTCAAGCTTCGGCTTCAATTAACAATAGGTACCATGGATGGCTGGAGTTAATTAACCCATTTTTTAGAAAAAGAAATATATATAAAATAGAGAGGAGGAAGACTCCCTTGAAAAGCATTCTACACTTCATTGGTCAGAATGAAGAATTGGAGGCCTTGGCTGCCGGGGTAGAGGAAGGCCTTGGGGAACAACTTGTTGCAGGGTTGTCAGGCTCTTCACGAAGCATGTTCATCGCTTCTATGTTCCGAACAACAGGGAAATCAGCCATTGTCCTTACCCACAATTTGCTGCAGGCACAAAAAATCTATGATGACCTTCTTCAATTTTTGTCTGATGAAGAAGTTTACCTTTACCCAGCCAATGAATTGATTGCTGCAGAATTAAGTGTCGCAAGCCCCGAGTTGAAGTCACAGAGGATTGAGGTTTTAAACAGGCTTGCCTTGGACCAGAAAGGGATATTTGTCGTTCCGGCTGCCGGTTTAAGAAAGATCCTGCCGCCAAAATCACTATGGAAATCAATGCAGCTGTCATTCACTCTGGGAGAAGATATCGACTTGGACAACCTTTTAAATCAGCTGTTGGTCATGGGTTATCAGCGCAGTGAAATGGTCGGGACACCGGGAGAATTCAGTTTACGGGGAGGTATTCTTGACATTTTCCCCCATACAATGGAAACGCCAGTCCGTATCGAGTTGTTTGATACAGAGGTCGATTCCATTCGTTCCTTTTCATTAGAAGATCAAAGGTCGATCGAGAAGATGAAAGAGGTTCATATTGGCCCCGCTTCAGAAACGATCATGAAGGGCGGGCATCTTGAGACTATTATCGAGAGGCTGGAATCAGGACTTTCCAAAAGCCTGAAAAAACTAAAAAGTGACCCGGTGAAGGAAAAGCTGACTCAGAATATCAGCTATGAGTTGGAACAGCTGAAGAATGGCCAAAAGCCGGAACAGGTATATAAATATCTATCGTTTGCTTACGAGGAACCTGCTAGCTTGCTAGATTATCTTCCGGAAGAAGGCATTTTCTTTCTTGATGAGCTGGGCAGAATACAGGAAATGGGCGAGTCCTTGGATAAAGAAGAAGCAGACTGGTATACATCTCTTTTACAAGAAGGGGAAATTGTCCATGATGTCCCAGTCTCACACAACCTTTCAAAGCTGTTGATTCAGACCAGTCTGCCGAAGGTTTATTTCTCTTTATTCCTGCGTCACATCCCGAATTCCAGCCCGCAGAATATTTTCAATATTTCCAGCAAGCCTATGCAGAGCTTTCATGGGCAGATGCATGTCCTAAAAGCAGAACTTGACCGCTGGAAAAAAAGTAATTTCACTATCATCCTGCTAGGACCTGATGAAGACCGCATAAAGAAGCTCCAACGGGTTCTGGATGACTATGATATTGAGGTAGCGGTGGCACCGGATGGCGGTAAATTGTTAAACGGCCAGGCACAAATCATGAGTGGGCATCTAACAAGCGGGTTTGAGCTCCCAATGATGAAGATTGCTGTATTGACAGAAGAAGAGCTCTTCAATAAAAAAACGAGAAAAGCACCGCGAAAGCAAAAACTTTCAAATGCGGAAAGGATTAAAAGCTATTCCGAGTTGAAAGTCGGCGACCATGTTGTCCATGTCAACCATGGAATTGGAAAATACTTAGGGATTGAAACCCTTGAGATCAATGGTGTTCATAAGGATTATCTTCATATTAAATATCAGGGAAATGACAAGTTGTATGTTCCTGTCGAACAGTTTGATCTTGTTCAAAAGTATGTGGCTTCTGAGAGCAAGGAGCCTAAACTGTATAAACTGGGCGGATCCGAATGGAAAAAGGTCAAAAGTAAAGTTGAATCATCCGTAAAGGATATCGCAGACGATCTTATCAAGCTTTATGCAGAACGCGAAGCTTCCAAAGGATATGCCTTTTCTCCTGACGGTGATATGCAAAGAGAATTTGAAACTGCCTTTCCATATCAGGAAACGGAAGATCAGCTGCGTTCCATCGATGAAATCAAAAAAGATATGGAACGAGAACGTCCAATGGACCGCCTGCTTTGCGGGGATGTAGGCTATGGTAAAACAGAAGTAGCCATCAGGGCCGCTTTTAAAGCGGTAGTGGATGGAAAACAGGTAGCCTTGCTAGTACCGACCACAATCCTTGCACAGCAGCACTATGAAACAATGAAAGAAAGGTTTCAGGATTTCGGCCTTGAAGTCGGCCTGCTTAGCAGGTTCCGGACGAAAAAGCAGCAGACAGAAACCATTAAGGGAATCAAAGCGGGTACTGTCGATGTCGTCATCGGCACACATAGGATTTTATCAAAAGATATACAATACCGTGAATTAGGTCTGCTGATTATTGACGAAGAACAAAGGTTCGGGGTTACACATAAAGAGAAAATCAAGCAACTGAAGACCAATGTCGATGTACTGACTTTGACGGCGACACCAATCCCACGGACACTGCACATGTCGATGCTTGGGGTCAGGGATCTCTCGGTTATTGAAACGCCGCCGGAAAACCGCTTCCCAGTGCAGACATATGTCATGGAATACAACGGTGTCCTGATCAAGGAAGCAATTGAACGAGAACTTGCCAGAAATGGACAGGTGTACTTTCTGTATAACCGGGTGGAAGATATCGAGCGGAAAGCAGAGGAAATTTCCATGCTTGTTCCAGATGCAAGAGTGGCATTTGCTCATGGGAAGATGAATGAGAATGAACTGGAATCGATCATCCTCAGCTTTCTGGATGGTGAATATGATGTTCTTGTCACAACGACCATCATTGAAACGGGTGTCGACATCCCGAATGTCAACACGCTGATTGTGTATGACGCTGACCGGATGGGTCTTTCCCAGCTTTATCAGTTAAGAGGACGGGTCGGACGTTCCAACAGGGTGGCCTATTCCTATTTCACCTATCGAAAAGATAAAGTACTTACTGAAGTTGCTGAAAAAAGACTGCAGGCTATTAAAGAGTTTACCGAGCTTGGTTCCGGTTTTAAAATTGCCATGCGAGATTTGACGATCAGGGGAGCTGGTAATATTCTTGGGGCCCAACAGCATGGATTCATTGATTCTGTCGGTTTCGATCTTTATTCACAAATGCTGAAAGAGGCTATTGAAGAAAGAAAAGGCGACCTGCCAAAAGAGAAGGGGTATTCTTTTGAAGTCGACATGGAAATTGATGCTTACATCCCTGATGACTATATCAAGGACGGCCATCAAAAGATTGAAATGTACAAGCGCTTCCGTTCTGTTTCTACACTGAAGGAAGTAGAAGAGCTGCAGGATGAAATGCTTGATCGTTTCGGGGAATATCCTGAAGAAACTGCGTACCTCTTCCAGATTGCAGAAATGAAGGTATATGCAAGACAGGCGAAGCTGGAAAGCATCAAGCAGAACAAAAAAGAAATGTCGATTTTTATGTCGCCCGAGGGCACTCAGGAAATCGACGGCAGCAAGGTGTTCGATATCTGCAACAAGCATGGGCGTGCAGTCGGCCTGGGCATGGAAGAACAGAAATTAAAAATCACGATCAATACAAACAGAATGAAAACATCACAATGGTTCAATATTGCTTATGATATCGTGAAAAACATCCAATTTGCGAGGAAGGATGCAGAAGTCCATTCCTGATTAAAACACCCGGTCGCGAGGGAACTGAAAAAGTCCAAGAAAAATTTAAAAGGCAGAATCGTTCAATTCAATGAGCGATTCTGCCTTTTTTACTTGAGATTTTATGAGAAAATGTTGATTTCCGTTCCAGGTGTACGACTCCGCGGGGCGGGCGGTGAGCCTCCTCAGCTGCGCCTGCGGGGTCTCACCTGTCCCGCTAATCCCGCAGGAGGTCGCCCATCTTCCACTCCAATCAACAAGCTGGTAATAGGATACTATCCACTATCAAATCCTTATTTTATAATAGAAGTATCAAACACTGCCCCAGCGGCTAGCAGATTTCAGTCTCTCTCCTTGCGAATCCAGCTCCAATGCCCAGCTGCTAGCGGACTTCCGGGCTCCTCCTTGCGATAAGTCAACATCAACTCACTATGTTCGTTGTGTTTCCTTTATCTCATGCGAGAGCCCTCCAATCTGTACGCCGCTAAACTGGGCCGCTTCCGCTTTATATGTAATCCAGCTCCAGCGCCTAGCCCCTCGGGGTCATAAGCCAATCTGTCAGGAAGGTTAAAGAGCAACCTTCCCGCCGGCTCGTCTTATGCCTGTCGGGGCTGATCGAGGCGCTTTCGCTTTTTAGTCAATCCAGCTCCAGCGGCCAGCGCCTAGCGGATTTCAGTCTTCTTCCTTGCGATAAGTCATCATCGAATCGCTCCGCTCTTCGTGATTCCTTTATCTCATTCAGAAGCCTTCCAATCCGTACGTCGCTGAACGGCCGCTTCCGCTTTATATGTAACCTAAATGTAATAAGCGATTTTTGTTTATTTTGGACGAGCTCGGGTATCTAATTAATGAAGCCGCTGTTGGTAAAATAAACCTCAACTAGAACAAAAACGTAATTTCAGAAAAAAATTTGTATAGTGCATAGAAGTTTCCTGTTGAAGGATACTAAAGTCAAGTTTGGTAATGAATACAAAAGTAATTACCGAAAAAAATCATCTGATGAAAGTGAGGCAACTATAGATGAAAGCAACTGGTATTGTTCGTCGTATTGATGATTTGGGTCGTGTCGTTATTCCAAAGGAAATTCGCAGGACTCTAAGGATTCGCGAAGGTGACCCGTTGGAAATTTTCGTTGATAGAGACGGAGAGGTCATCTTGAAAAAATACTCACCAATCAGTGAGTTAAGTGATTTTGCAAAAGAATATGCTGAAGCTTTGTATGACAGTCTTGGAAGCTCCGTCATTATCTCCGACAGGGACGTTATAATTACAATTGCAGGTGGCTCTAAAAAAGAATACTTAAACAAGAATATTAGTGATCTCATTGAAAAGCAAATGGGAGAACGCAATTCCGTACTTCACACTCAGCAAGGAAAAATTGAGTTGGTGGATGGTTTTGAAGAGGAAGTCTCTTCTTATACAATCGCTCCGATCATTGCAAATGGTGATCCAATTGGATCCGTAACCATTTTCTCGAAGGATAAGACAATCGGTGAAGTTGAGCAAAAGGCAGTCGAAACGGCAGCGGGCTTTTTAGCAAGACAAATGGAATCCTAATGCAGGAGCGGTGGTTCACCGCTTCTTTTTTTGTGCTCTTAAGGGGATCCGCCGAAGGTTGAAGATGAAGGTCATGGGAGAAATTGTGTTATAATACAGTACATTAATTTGCATAGGAAGGCAGGAACCAACGATTGCCTTACGATATTACTTCAAAAAAACTGGTAATGGGAACGTTTATCCTAACAGCGGCAGCTCTGATTACAAAAATACTTAGCGCCGTTTACCGGATTCCTTTCCAAAATATTGTCGGGGATATAGGATTTTATATTTATCAGCAGGTCTATCCTTTCTATGGTATAGCCCTTGCTCTTTCTACATATGGATTTCCGGTGATTATTTCAAAAATGATTGCCGAGCGGCAGGAGGGAAAGAATGAAAAAGAAATTCACGCCGTCATCCAATCTTCTTTTCTTTTTCTAACCATCACAGGAGTCCTTTGGTTTCTGGTTATTTACTTTGGGGCAGGTTCCATTGCTTCCTTAATGGGTGATTCTCAACTGAAAGCGCTGATTGAATTGATCAGTGTCACTTTTTTGCTGCTTCCGTTTATATCGGGCCTTAGAGGTTTTTACCAGGGAACAGGCAATATGGTGCCAACTGCAATTTCCCAGGTGGGGGAGCAGCTTGCAAGAGTTGCTACCATCATTTCCTTCTCTGCCATCCTTACAGCTAAGGGGTATTCCTTATATATGGCTGGTGCCGGGGCTTTGTTCGGCTCGCTTACCGGAGGGCTGATATGTATCTTCATACTTTTTACATTTGTATGGAAGGACAATATCCGGGTGTTCTTTCCCATCAGGTTGAGGGCTGACTATAAAGAGATCTGGTCAAGACTACTGAAGCATGGGACAGCCATATGTGTAAGCGGAATGCTGCTTGTATTGCTTCAACTGATCGACGCGTTAAATGTTTATTCACTGTTGCTGCAATCAGGGTTGTCGGAAGAAGATGCAAAACAATTAAAAGGAATCTATGACAGGGGCCAGCCGTTCATTCAGCTGGGTACCGTTGTCAGTACATCTCTTTCCTTAACACTGGTACCGATGATTACAGCAGCTTTCCGAAAAGGCGAAAAGGATGATATGACCCGGAAAATCAGGCTGGCATTAAAAATCGGCAGTCTAGCAGGATTTGCAGCTGCCCTTGGACTGATTAATATCATAGAACCAACAAACATCATGCTCTTTCAAAACAGCTCCGGTTCGGATGTCATCGCTGTTTTCTGTATATCCGTTCTATTCAGCTCGATTATTTTAACTGTTTCGGGCATCCTTCAGGGAGTAGAACTGATCTATTTTCCTGCATGGACAATAATAGGAGGACTCACCGTTAAATATATGTTAAATAACCTGCTTGTAAGCCGGTATGGAACAATGGGGGCATCGATATCGACCATCATCGCTTTAGCGGTGATTACCATTATTCTTGTAATACGGCTTAAGAAGCAATTTGCGTTTCTATTTCTGTCCCCGCGTTTTTATCTTGTTACCGGAACAGCCGGAGCAGGAATGACAGCTGGTTTGCAGCTTTACTTCTTTCTTTTTGGCATGCTGGCAGGAGAAGAGTCAAGGCTGCTGGCTGCTATACAATCATTGACAGGGACTGCGATCGGAGGAATCATTTTTATCTTGATTATTATAAAAGGGAACGTCTTTACACCAAAGGAACTGAATGAGCTGCCGCTTGGCGATAAGCTCAGATCCGTATCTGAACGGATGAAATAAACCACTGGAGGTAGGGTATGCATAAAATTACAGTTGCCGGGCTGGGCGCGGGTGAAATGGACCAATTGCCACTCGGTGTATATAAGCAGCTTAAAGGGAAGAGGAACATATATCTTCGCACGGAACATCATCCTGTCGTGGCACAGTTAAAAGAAGAAGGCTTTGCCTTTGAATCCTTTGATTCTGTCTATGAACAACATGATAGTTTTGAAAAGGTTTATACCGAAATCGTGAAGCAGCTAAAAGAAAAGGCAAAGGATAACGAGATTCTTTACGCAGTTCCAGGTCATCCCCTGGTAGCCGAAAAAACGGTTCAGCTTCTAATTGAAGATTCGGAACAGGAAGGGTTCGAGCTTGATATCATAGGCGGGCAAAGTTTCCTTGATCCATTGTTTGCAGCTGTCAAAGCAGATCCGATTGAGGGCTTCCAGCTGCTGGATGGCACTGATTTGAATTTGGAAGATATCAAGATGGATCAGCATCTGATCATTGGTCAGGTCTATGATGCTTTTGTCGCATCAGATACCAAACTGACTTTGATGGAATTATATCCGTATGATTACAAGGTAAAAATCGTCACAGCGGCAGGAACGAAAAATGAGCTGGTCAAAACGATACCTCTGGTCGAACTGGACCGCGAAGTCCAATTGAATAATCTCACAAGCCTATATGTCCCTCCTGTAGCTGAGATGGCCATGAAATACAAGCAGTTTTCCACCTTCAGGCATATCATTGCACGTTTGCGGGGGCCAGGAGGCTGCCCTTGGGATATCGAGCAGACCCATCATTCTCTGAAGAAGTATTTAATAGAAGAAACATATGAATTATTGGAAGCGATCGAGGAAGAAGATACAGATCATATCATTGAAGAGTTGGGGGATGTCCTGCTTCAGATCATGCTCCATGCTCAAATCGGTGAAGATGAAGGGATGTTCACGATCAATGAAGTAATTGAGGCGGTTGCTGAGAAAATGGTCCGGCGCCATCCTCATGTATTCGGAGATGTGACAGTGGAAACCTCAGACGATGTAAAGGCTAATTGGGAAACGATCAAAAAGGCAGAAAAAGGGGAACAGGAAAAGCCTCTACTTAAAGGGATTGCCAAAGGTTACCCATCCTTGATGAAAGCCTATGAGTTTCAGAAAAAAGCCGCTAAAGTCGGATTTGACTGGGAGTTGGCGGATGATGCTTGGGAAAAAGTGAACGAAGAAATAGAGGAATTCCGTGTTGAAGCAGCGAAAGGAGATAAACACACCCAAGCAAGTGAATTTGGCGATTTGCTGTTTTCTCTGGTCAATATCGCCCGTTTTTATAAAATCCATCCCGAAGAAGCACTGGCGATGGCAAATAATAAGTTCTTCAACAGATTCTCCTATGTGGAACAGAGGGTGAAGGGGAGCAGGAAGAGCTTCGAGGAATTTTCTTTGGATGAATTGGACCAGTTCTGGAATGAAGCAAAAGCAAAAGGAATTCACTGACCAGACACATAGTCAATCATTCCTTTGGGTGATTGGGACTCGATCCGGGTGTCCCCCTGCGGCCAACACCTGACAGATTTCGGTCTCTCTCATTGCGATTCACGCTTCAAAGGCAAGCGGCTGGTGAACATCAACCTTCTTCCATTTTAGTTCCCCGCCCGACCCGGGGATTCACATATCTGAAGAAGAAAGCAGCAGGCACAACCTTCTATAAAAAAAGCACAAAATCAGCTTTAAAATCAAAGGAGAGATTGATAATGGCAACAATGCGTCTAGATAAGTTTTTAAAAGTATCGCGTTTGATTAAACGGCGGACACTTGCAAAGGAGGTCGCCGACAAAGGCAGAATCACGATAAATGGTCTGCAGGCGAAGGCAAGCTCCAACGTGAAAGTGGGAGACGAACTACAGATCCGCTTCGGTCAAAAAGTGGTAACTGCTAAGGTGGACCGTCTGCAAGAATCCACGCGAAAAGAAGACGCAGGTACGATGTATACCATCACCGGAGAAGAAAGAGTGACAGAAGAAGGGTAATGTGAAGGCTTGTTCTATTTTCCTTCCTGCCGCATACATATAATTACAAAGCCTGTACTTTGTGAATGTGGGGGATGAAAATGAATCAGTATCAGGATAATGGAAGTAATAAAGGAACGACGCAGGAACATGATGTCATGATGAGAGGCAGACGCCTGTTGGATATCTCAGGAGTGAAGCAGGTAGAAAGCTTTGATAATGAAGAATTCCTGCTGGAAACAGTGATGGGGTTCCTGTCCATCAGGGGCCAGAATCTGCAAATGAAGAACCTGGATGTAGATAAAGGTGTCGTTTCCATTAAGGGGAAGGTGTTTGATATCGTCTATTTAGACGAACAAAGTGGAGAAAAAGCTAAAGGGTTCTTTAGCAAACTATTCCGATGACACTCTCTGTTCAATTTTATACCATGCTGGCCATGGTCGGCATGGGCAGTGTTTTTGGAGCGACTCTGGATACGTATAACCGTTTTCTCAATAGAAAGATAAGAAGACGCTGGCTTGTTTTCCTGAACGATGTATTGTTTTGGATCCTGCAAGCCCTTTTTATTTTCTACATCCTGTTTTCCGTCAATTTCGGAGAGGTGCGTTTTTACATTTTTGTCGCTTTACTGTGCGGTTTCGCCGGCTATCAGGCCCTCCTTAAGGCACTTTATAAGGCACTCCTGGAAAGGACCATTCAAGGCTGTATCTCCTTCTACAATTTCTTAGTGAAAATGGTGAAGAACCTTATATATTCGCCGATAAAATGGTTGGTACTGCTCCTTGTGACCATCCTCATTGGTTTTGGGAAAGGAATATGGGCCGTTATCTCCGCGCTAACAAAAGCAATTATTGCCATATTGAAAATCGTGTTTACTCCACTCTTATGGGTGGTAAAATTAATTTCGAGCCTTATCCCGAAAAATCTTAAAAAATTCGTCGAGAAGTTATATAATAAATTGGCAGGATATTTATTTCCATTTGTAAAAGTAATTAAGACAATGGTGAAAAAATGGTTTAAGAGATAAAGGAGGTGCAAGAGATGAGCAGGGAACGAAATATAACGTCCATGGAAAATGCTTATGTACGACAGCAGGAATTAAAGAAGAAAATCAGCCATCACAGAAAAAAGAAGCTTTTCCGCCGGTTGGCATTACTATTTATTTTTGCCATTGCGATAAGCGGATTTCTTGTCTCGACCCTCATCTCACGCGCTTCGGTCTTGGAAGAGAAAGAAGCAGAAAAAGCAAAGATGGAAGCCAAATTGGAGAAGCTTGAAAGGCAGCAGGCAATCCTCGAAGATGAAATTGTTAAACTGAATGATGATGAATATATCGCCAAATTGGCCCGCAGAGATTATTTTCTTTCAGATGAAGGAGAAATTATTTTTAATATTCCAGAGCCGGAAAAGAAAAAAGAAGAAGAAGAGTAGTCTTATTGACACTCTTTTTTTTATTTGGCTATAATATGAAGTAAGGTTTATTTTTTATCATTCTAAGGAGGAGCATTCTTTTTATGTCGATTGAAGTAGGCAGCAAGGTACAGGGTAAGGTAACAGGGATTACAAATTTTGGAGCGTTCGTAGAATTGCCGGAAGGTGCAACAGGTCTTGTCCACATTAGTGAAGTTGCCGACAATTATGTCAAGGATATCAACGAGCATCTGAAAGTCGGTGACGAAGTAACGGTGAAGGTCATTAATGTTGAGAAAGATGGAAAGATCGGTTTATCCATCCGGAAGGCTAAAGACCAGCCGGAACGCCCGCAACGCCCGCAGCGTCCTCAGCGTCCACGCAATAACAAAATGAATGACACTCGCACAAAAGAGAACTTTGAACAGAAGATGGCGCGTTTCCTGAAAGATAGTGAAGACCGTTTATCTTCATTAAAACGCCATACAGAATCCAAACGTGGCGGCCGAGGAGCAAAGAGAGGCTGACTTGCTGTCTTTTTTTATATAGCAGGTTTATAGATTAGGTTCACAGAATCCTGTTGAGAACAACTATCTGCATTTCACCTTGGAAAGCAGCTGGTTGTTTTTTGTTTGTCCGTTTATACATGATTGTCCAATGGATATACGTGATCGGAGCAATAAATTATATAGCGGATGAATTTTTCGTAGCTGCAATACAAAAAACACGACAGGATTCCTGCCGTGTTTTTCAACTATGACCCGTACGGGATTCGAACCCGTGTTACCGCCGTGAAAGGGCGGTGTCTTAACCGCTTGACCAACGGGCCAATATAATATGGTAGCGGCGGAGGGGATCGAACCCCCGACCTCACGGGTATGAACCGTACGCTCTAGCCAGCTGAGCTACACCGCCATATTCTCAAAATGTCTCTGAGACACAAGTAATATAATACATAGGAATAAAAAAATTGTCAACAGATTTTTTAAGAAATATGTCAGGTGGTTTGGCCTTGGTTTTTCCCGGCAGGTATTGCTGTGTCAATCAGAGTACTTCAAATGAGTCTCTACAGCTTATTAGCCATTTCGCAGAAAGAAGTCGAACTATTCTTTTAATCAAAGCCCTTGTTTTGACAAACTTTTAAAGTTGTCCGCATTATAATGTTCACAACGATTAAGAACAGGGGGAGAGGATAAGGATGGAAAAAGTTGAGCAAAGTGTGATGGAATCAGTGGGGAAAGTAGACATAGAACATACGAAATCGGAGTTCTCTATGGGGGTGAAAACCCTTATGCAGAAAATCGAGTGGTTTTTCGTACAGAAAGGGTTTGTTCTCTTCGGTTTGGGCTTTCTTCTTGGACGTGCACTGATTCTGTCGCATCTTACTCCATTTGCCATGCCGTTTTTCGCCGCTGTTTACATGGTTAGAAGAGACCGTGCTCCCGTCGCTTTAATGGGACTGCTGGCCGGATCGCTCACATTATCGATTACTAATATTACGTATACGTTTGCCAGTACAATTTTATTCCTCCTTTTTTTCAGGATTACAAGGAAGTTTCAAAAAAATGAGCTGAAAGCTGTACCATATTTTGTGTTTTTTACAACAATAGCGGCAAATCTTGCGTTTGACTACATAATAAATGGACAAGTCATGACTGTATATGGTGGAGCGATGGCAGGAGTGGAAGCGGTCCTTTCCTTTATTTTGACGCTTATTTTCATCCAAAGTGTGCCGCTTTTCTCCATCAGCAAACGGAAGAAATCATTGAAGACAGAAGAGGTTGTAAGTCTCATTATCCTGCTGGCCTCCGTCATGACAGGGACCATCGGCTGGTCAGTTTACAATCTTTCCATCGAACATATATTATCCAGATATCTCGTTTTGCTGTTTTCATTTGTAGCCGGTGCTACTGTCGGTTCGACCGTGGGGGTGGTAACGGGGTTGATTTTCAGTCTCGCCAACGTGGCCAGTTTTTATCAAATGAGTCTGCTTGCCTTCTCAGGCCTATTAGGCGGCTTGTTAAAAGAGGGAAAAAAGGCGGGAGCGGCGATTGGTCTTCTGATCGCTACGCTTTTGATCGGAATGTACGGGGAAAGTGATACTTCATTGACCAAAACGCTATATGAATCAGGGGTTGCCATTCTGCTATTATTGCTGACACCTGCTGCCCTTACGACAAAATTGGCCAAGCATATCCCGGGAACAGCTGAATACAACCAGGAACAGCAGCAATATATCCGGAAAGTACGTGATGTCACAGCAAGCAGGGTGGAACAATTTTCATCTGTCTTCCAGGCGTTATCAAACAGTTTTATCAACCTGGAGGAACAGGTGGAGAATGATGATGTGGATGAGAGGGAATTTGATCAATTTTTGAGTAACGTAACAGAAAAAACGTGCCAGACATGCTTCAAGAAAGAGCAGTGCTGGGCAAGGAATTTTAACCAAACCTATGATTTGATGAAAGATGTGATGTATGAAGTCGATCAGGGGCATGTCCCGATGAATGGAAAGGTGGGGAGAGAATTAGAAAAGCATTGTGTCCGTTCTAAAAAGGTACAGGAAGTCATATCCCAGGAATTGACGTATTACCAAGCCAATCTGAAGTTGAAGAAACAGGTTCAGGAGAGCCGTAAGCTTGTTGCTGATCAATTATTGGGAGTATCTGAAGTGATGGGAGACTTTGCAAGGGAGATTCAAAGAGAGAGAGAGAATCACCAACAGCAGGAGGAACAAATCCTGGAGTCCCTGCAGGAGTTTGGTATAGATATAGAAAATGTCGAAATCTATTCGTTAGATAAAGGAAATGTAGATATTGAAATGGCTTTGCCTAATGGAAATGGGCATGGAGAGGGTGAAAAACTGATCGCCCCAATGTTATCCGATATTCTTGGTGAAAATATTATTGTGCAGAGAGAAGATCCCGCAGCGTTTCCTAGCGGGCATTGTCAACTGACATTCGGCTCAGCAAAGGCATATGTAGTGGATACAGGAGTGGCTCATGCTGCCAAAGGAGGAGGGCTGATATCCGGTGACAGCTACTCAATGATTGAATTGAGTGCCAGTAAGTATGCTGTTGCCATCAGCGACGGAATGGGGAATGGAGAACGTGCCCATTATGAAAGCAATGAAACCCTGAGTCTGCTGCAGAAAATTTTACAATCGGGTATAGAGGAAAAAGTAGCGATAAAAGCGGTCAACTCGATTTTGTCCCTAAGGACCAATGATGAAATCTTTTCGACACTTGATCTAGCAATGATTGATTTACAGGATGCTTCTTCAAAGTTTTTGAAAATCGGTTCTACCCCGAGCTTTATAAAAAGAGGGGACAAGGTGGTGAAGGTGGAGGCTGGGAACCTCCCGATGGGTATTTTTTATGAATTCGATGTCGATGTAGTCAGTGAGCAGTTAAAGGCAGGCGACCTGTTGATTATGATGAGTGATGGAGTATTTGAAGGACCAAGACACGTGGAAAACTATGACGTATGGATGAAACGGAAAATAAAAGAAGTAGATACAGAGGATCCGCAAACCATGGCAGATATCATTATGGAGGAAGTGATCAGGACAAGGTCAGGTGAAATAGAAGATGATATGACAATTGTCGTTTCAAAAATCAAACATAATATCCCGAAGTGGAGTTCCATCCCCGTTCAAAAATTCAGGCGGAAGGAGCAGGTATCGTGAATGAAAGTCTGGCACATTGAGAGGTAGGAATGGGGTTTCTTAGTAAATAGACAGTAAGGGCTTAGTTTTTTATAGTGGCTGTTTTCGCAATTATTGCTGCTTTTTATAGTTTAGTTGATTTCCGCTCCAGGCACACGAATCCGCGGGGGTGCGTTCCAGTGGGAATCTTGGTCTCACCTGCCAGCGGGGCTTTTCCGCTTTTTAGTCAATCCAGCTTCAGCGCCTAGCTCCTCGGGGTCATAAGCCAATCCGTCAAGAAGGTTAAAGAGCAACCTTCCCGCCGGCTCGTCTTATGCCTGTCGGTGCTGGTCGAGGCGCTTCCGCTTTTTAGTCAATCCAGCTCCAGCGGCCAGCGCCTAGCAGATTTCAGCCTCTCTCCTTGCGATAAGTCAACATCGACTCACTTTTGTTCGTCGTGTTTCCTTTATCTCATGCGAGTGGCCTCCAATCTGTACGGCGCTGAACGGCCGCTTTCGCTTTTTATCAATCCAGCTCCAGCGCCTAGCTCCTCGGGGTCATAAGCCAATCCGTCAAGAAGGTTAAAGAGCAACCTTCCTGCCGGCTCGTCTTATGCCTGTCGGTGCTGAACAAGGCGCTTCCGCTTTTTAGTCAATCCAGCTCCAGCGCCTAGCCCCTCGGGGTCATAAGCCAATCCGTCAAGAAGGTTAAAGAGCAACCTTCCTGCCGGCTCGTCTTATGCCTGTCGGTGCTGAACAAGGCGCTTCCGCTTTTTAGTCAATCCAGCTCCAGCGGCCAGCGCCTAGCAGATTTCGGTCTCCTTTCTTGCGATAAGTCATCATCAACTCGCTTTGCTCGTTGTGATTCCTTTATCTCATGCAGGAGCCCTCCAATCTGTACGGCGCTGAACGGCCGCTTTCGCTTTTTATAGTATATTTCCCTTCTAATCCGGCGATGATGGTAACAAACTAAGTTAGAGGAGGGGAATCTGTTGAAGACAGGTACACTTCGACAAGTTCTATTAATAACGGATGGGTGTTCCAATCAAGGAGAGGATCCGGTGGCGATGGCGGCACTGGCAAAAGAACAAGGGATCACGATCAATGTTATCGGGGTTATGGAGAATGATGCAATTGACGAAAGAGGCATGGAAGAGATTGAGGGAATTGCCATGTCTGGCGGAGGCGTCAGCCAAGTAGTATATGCCCAGCAGCTTTCACAGACTGTCCAAATGGTTACACGAAAAGCGATGACTCAAACCCTGCAGGGGGTTGTCAACAAAGAATTGAAGCAGATATTAGGGAAACACACATCCATGGAAGAACTCCCGCCGGAACAGCGCGGCGAGGTGATGGAAGTGGTCGATGAACTGGGAGAGTCAGCCGACCTTGAAGTGTTGATTCTTGTCGATACATCAGCGAGTATGAAACATAAGCTCCCAACCGTGAAAGAAGCCTTGCTGGACCTGTCTCTAAGCATGAATGCAAGAATGGGGGATAACATGTTTTCGGTCTTCGTATTTCCCGGGAAAAGAAAAGATGTCGAAAAATTGCTGGACTGGACGCCAAAGCTTGAGTCGCTGACGAGCGTTTTTTCCAAACTGTCTTCAGGAGGCATTACACCAACAGGCCCTGCAATCAGCGAAGCCATTTCCTCTTTCAAGAAAAAACGTTCATTAAGGGGTTTGCTCTCACGTGATGATGAACAATACTTTGAAGAAACAATATAAATTTTCTTCGGGAACGAGAATTACCGGCAAGTGGCATAACCAACAATATACGATTGTAAAAGAACTTGGATACGGAGCCAACGGAATCGTCTACCTTGCTCAGACTGGTACAGACTATGTAGCGCTGAAGATGAGTGACAGTTCGATGTCGGTAACTTCTGAAGTGAATGTGTTGAAGGCTTTTGCCAAGGTCCAAGGAGCCCCCCTTGGGCCTTCTTTGCTTGATGTGGATGATTGGGAAATCAGCGGAAAGAAAATCCCCTTTTATGTGATGGAGTATATTCAGGGACCGGATCTTCTCACTTTCGTGCAGAACAAAGGAGTTTCGTGGACAGGTGTCCTGGTTGTGCAGCTCCTGAACGATTTGGATCGAATTCATCACGAAGGCTGGGTTTTCGGGGACTTGAAGCCGGATAACCTGATTGTGACAGGGCCGCCATATAAAATCCGCTGTATCGATGTCGGCGGGACCACAATGCAGGGGAGAGCCATCAAGGAGTTCACAGAGTTCTTTGACAGAGGGTACTGGCTTGGGCATTCCAGGAAAGCTGAACCTACATATGATTTATTCTCAGCTGCCATGATTCTTATTAACCTCTCCTATCCCAAAAGGTTTAACAAGAGCGGCACCGGGGGAATAGAGCAATTACAGAATGCGGTGATGGCAAAGCCTGAACTGAAGAAGTTCAGGGGACCTATCATGGGTGCTCTTGAAGGCCGGTTCACTTCTGCTCATGAAATGCGCCAGGCCATGCTGAATACCTTATCAGTAAGAACGGGATCAGGACAGAATAAGCAGGCAGCTGCACCCCCCTCTCGGAGTACCCTGAATGCCACACGACAGCAGATCAAGAAACAGAAGTCGGGAGGCGGGTTCCTTGAAACCGTCCTGGTGGTTCTGATTGTGTCACTTCTGTATGTGCTTTATATCTATGGAGAGCTATTATAGGTGTATTGTCATTAGGAAGGAAAGTGAAATGAGATCGTAATACTGGTAAAATAAGAGGAAAAAGTTCAGGATGAGGCATTATGCAGACTTATGAAGGAAAAGTTACAGGCTTTATTAAGAAACACAATTTAATCCAGGATGGAGACTCCATACTGGCTGCCGTTTCAGGAGGTCCGGATTCGCTTTCTCTTCTTTATTTCTTGAACAAGTATAAGAAGCTTTGGGATGCAAAGGTAGCTGCTGTGTGTGTTGACCATATGTTCAGGGGAGAGCAATCCCATGAAGAACTTCTCTTTGTGAAAAAGACATGTGAAAAGATGGGCATACCCTTCTATGGAGAAAGTGTGAATGTACAAGGGCTATTGGATGAACGGAAGACAGGCTTGCAGGAAGGTGCCCGGAACGTCAGGTATAGCCTGTTTGAAAGGCTGATTAAAGAGGAAGGATATACAAAGCTTGCTTTTGGCCATCACGGTGATGATCAGGTCGAGACGATCTTAATGAGGTTGACGAGGGGAAGCAGTGGTTTGTTAAAGAGTGGAATCCCGGTTAAGAGAGACTTCCACGGCGCAGAGATTATCCGCCCGCTTCTTTGTCTTTCAAAGGAAGAGATCACTTCATATTGTTCTGAGAAGGGGCTGGAGCCGAGGTTTGATCCAAGCAATGAAAAGCTTGACTATACCAGAAATCGGTTCCGTCATGCAGTGCTGCCGTTCCTCAAGGAGGAGAATCCACAGGTTCATCATAAATTTCAACAATTTAGTGAAGAAACGGCTGAAGATGAGGCATTCTTGCTTGCAATGGCAGAAGAAAAACTGGATAGTGTCCTTACGAAAACAGAGGATGAGGCCGTTATTGATATACATGCATTTCGGTTGATGCCTCTTCCTTTACAAAGAAGAGTGATTCATCTAATATTAAATTATCTTTACGAGGCAAGGCCTTCATCATTATCATCTATACATATTCAAGATGTGTTAGCAATAATATGGAAAGACAGCCCCTCACTGAGTCTCGACCTTCCGGGAAGCCTTAAAGCAATCCGTTCCTATGATCAATGCAGACTCACATTTGAGGGAAAAGCAGAGGGCATTGCTGATTTTTGTTATACATTGAACATAGGTGAGAGAATTGAATTGCCTGACCAGCGAGCTTTCACTTTGCTGGAAGCTGACCAGCATTCCCTGAATACAGATTCCGTCTTTTTCCAAAAGTCGAGTGTCGCTTTACCATTCAGGATACGGAACCGAAATCCGGGTGACCGTATGAAAGTAAAAGGGTTGAATGGTACCAAAAAGGTAAAAGATATATTTATCGATGAAAAGATACCAGCCAGACTCAGGGATACATGGCCCATTGTCGAGGATAATAATGGAGAGATCCTCTGGCTTCCCAATCTGAAAGTCTCATCACTGGCAAGTAATGAATCAGGTGATAAGAGTGACTTTCTAAGGTTAATCTTTTCAGAGCAAACATCTTCCTAGGAGGCAGACCAAGTGTTGAACAAAGATATTGAGAAAGTGCTTATTTCAGAAGAAGAACTTCAAGAGAAAATCAAGGAACTGGGCGCAGGGCTTACTGAGGAATACAAGGATGGTTTTCCTTTGGCAATCGGTGTTTTAAAAGGTGCAATGCCTTTTATGGGCGACTTGCTTAAACGTATGGATACATACTTGGAAATGGACTTTATGGATGTTTCCAGTTATGGGAACTCAACCGTTTCGTCTGGAGAAGTCAAGATTGTCAAAGACCTTGACACTAAGGTAGAAGGAAGGGACATCCTCATCATCGAAGATATCATCGACAGCGGCTTGACTTTAAGTTATCTCGTTGAACTGTTCCGTTACCGTAAAGCAAAGTCCATCAAAATCGTGACGCTATTGGATAAGCCGTCCGGAAGAAAAGCGGATATCAAGGCAGACTATGTCGGGTTCCTGGTGCCGGATGAATTTGTCGTCGGATATGGCCTTGATTACGCAGAAAAATACCGTAATCTGCCCTATATCGGTGTTCTAAAACCTGAGGTGTATACTACCAGCGAATAAGTATATTCTAATGAAGAATATGCTTCGGTAAGCATATATCGTTCAAGACAGCTAATTTGTTGTAATACCATGATTTTCTATGATACTATTTTATATAGCTTTTTTACCGTGGGAGGAGGTAAGGGATGAACCGGATCTTTCGTAACACCATATTCTACTTACTAGTTTTTCTCGTCATAATAGGTGTGGTGAGTTACTTTAACAACAGCAACGAGCCAACAGAAAACATTAAATATAACGAATTCATCACTCACTTGGAAGATGGTGAGGTAGAGTCATTCTCGATTCAGCCTGAACGAGGCGTTTATCAGGTGAGAGGGAAACTGACTGGATATAGTGAGGAACAATACTTCCTTACAAATGTATTGGGTAATGATGCAGGGGTATTGGAACGTGTCAATGCAGCTGCAGCAAAAAATGGCATCGAAGTCGATGTCTTGATGGCTAAGGAAACAAGCGGATGGGTATCTTTCTTTACCACAATCATACCGTTTGTCATCATCTTCATTCTTTTCTTCTTCCTTCTTAACCAAGCGCAGGGCGGCGGAAGCCGTGTCATGAACTTCGGTAAGAGTAAAGCCAAGCTTTACAGCGAAGAGAAGAAAAAAGTCCGCTTCAAAGATGTTGCCGGAGCCGATGAAGAGAAAAACGAACTTGTCGAAGTCGTGGAATTCCTTAAAGACCCGAGGAAATTCTCGGAAGTCGGCGCTCGTATTCCTAAAGGCGTTCTTCTTGTAGGACCTCCGGGTACAGGTAAGACCTTGCTTGCCCGTGCGGTTGCCGGAGAAGCCGGAGTACCGTTTTTCTCTATCAGTGGTTCCGACTTCGTAGAGATGTTTGTCGGTGTCGGTGCATCGCGTGTTCGTGACTTGTTTGAAAACGCAAAGAAAAACGCCCCTTGTATCATCTTCATTGATGAGATTGATGCCGTGGGTCGCCAGCGTGGAGCTGGTCTTGGCGGAGGCCACGATGAACGTGAGCAGACGTTGAACCAGTTGCTGGTTGAAATGGATGGATTCGGAGCAAACGAAGGAATCATCATCGTAGCTGCGACAAACCGTCCGGACATCCTGGATCCAGCCTTATTGCGCCCTGGCCGATTTGACCGTCAAATCACGGTTGACCGTCCTGATGTCAAGGGCCGTGAAGCCGTACTTGGTGTACATGCAAGAAACAAGCCGCTTGATGAGTCCGTAGACTTGAAAGCCATTGCAATGAGAACGCCTGGATTCTCCGGAGCCGATTTGGAAAACCTTTTGAACGAAGCAGCGCTGGTAGCTGCCCGTTCTGATAAAAAGAAAATCGATATGGGCGATATTGATGAAGCAACTGACCGCGTCATTGCAGGTCCAGCCAAGAAGAGCAAGGTTGTTTCACAAAAAGAACGTAAAATTGTTGCATTCCATGAAGCCGGTCACACAGTAATCGGTCTTATCCTGGATGAGGCAGATATGGTTCACAAAGTAACAATCGTGCCGCGCGGGCAGGCTGGCGGTTATGCGGTGATGCTTCCAAAAGAAGACCGTTACTTCATGACAAAGCCTGAACTGCTCGATAAAATCACTGGATTGCTTGGCGGACGTGTTGCCGAAGAAATTATCTTTGGTGAAGTGTCCACAGGAGCCCATAATGACTTCCAGCGTGCTACAGGAATTGCCCGCAGAATGGTTACCGAGTTCGGTATGAGTGAGAAGCTTGGACCGCTGCAATTCGGTTCTGCACAAGGCGGACAGGTATTCCTTGGAAGAGACATTAACAATGAACAAAACTACTCAGATGCCATTGCATATGAGATCGATCTTGAAATTCAGCGTTTCATCAAAGAATCTTATGAAAGAGCGAGAAAGATTCTTACAGAGAACCGCGAAAAACTGGAGCTTATTGCTAAAACATTATTAGATGTAGAAACATTGGATGCAGGCCAGATCAAGCATCTAATGGATCATGGCAAACTTCCGGAACGCGCTTACGGTGAACCTGATAAGGCTTCTGCCAAAAATGATGATGTGAAAGTAAACATCCAGAAGAAGGATGAAACGGAAACAACATCAAATGAGCCGGCTGAAGATGATAAGAAAGAATAATCGTTAAATAAAGACACCAGCCTTGCTGGTGTCTTTTTTATGTATGCCCACAATGTGTAGAGGTTCTTCAGGGTTTAAATTGATAAGACACTCCTATTATTAAAAGTGATAAGACTCTAAAACGCAGAGTTGACTGGAGGGATTCACTGCCTTCTGCGGGAATGATAAGTCATCATCGAATTGCTCCGCTCCTTCATGATTCCTATATCTCATGCAAGAGCCCTCCAATCTGTACGTCGCTGAACGGCCGCTTCCGCTTTTTAGTCAGGCACAGCCGGAGGCTCACCGCCAACCCCGCGGAGTCGTGAAATCCGGGACTGAAAGCAACGGACCTCTTTGAAAATTAAAAAAATACAACAATGAATTGCGTTTTTTTATAAGACAACAGTTTTCACCAAATCGATGCAATTGTGGTATGATGTTGGCAGAATGAAATCAATGTATTAGTAGGTGAAAATAGTGATTTTTGTCTTGGATGTAGGGAATACCAATATAGTACTGGGAGTTTATGAAGGAGAAGAGCTGAAATATCATTGGCGTATGGAAACCAACCGCCATAAAACAGAAGATGAGTATGGAATGATCGTGAAAAATCTTTTTGAACATGTTCAATTATCCCTTTACGATATTGAAGGGATCATCATCTCATCTGTAGTTCCTCCTATCATGTTTTCCTTGGAACGAATGTGTGAAAAGTATTTTAACATTACACCATTAGTTGTAGGTCCTGGAATTAGAACAGGATTAGATATAAAATATGAAAATCCACGTGAAGTAGGGGCAGACCGTATTGTCAATGCGGTGGCAGGAATAAAGGAATATGGCGGTCCGCTGATCATAGTTGATTTCGGTACAGCGACAACCTACTGCTATATCAATGAAGATAAGCAGTATATGGGCGGGGCGATCGCTCCGGGAATCGGCATTTCGACTGAAGCTCTATACTCCAAGGCGGCCAAGCTTCCAAGGATTGAAATCGGGCGTCCGGAACACATCATCGGGAAGAATACTGTGTCTGCGATGCAGTCTGGAATCCTGTATGGATACGTCGGACAGGTAGAAGGCATCGTAAAGAGAATGAAAGCGACAGCGAAGAGTAATCCATTGGTCATCGCCACAGGCGGGCTGGCCCAATTAATCTCAAAAGAATCCGATGTCATTGATATCGTTGATCCATTTTTGACCTTAAAAGGTTTAAAGCTCATTTATGAGAGAAACAGCATAGTATAGGAGGAATAATATGAGCGATTACTTAGTGAAAGCTTTAGCGTTTGATGGACAAGTCAGGGCTTACGCAGTCAGGAGCACAGACACAATAAATGAAGCACAGAGAAGGCATGGTACTTGGCCGACAGCATCTGCAGCTATCGGAAGATCGATGAGTGCGGGTGTCATGATGGGTGCGATGCTGAAAGGGGAAGAAAAGTTAACAATCAAAGTAGAAGGGGACGGCCCTCTTGGTGCCATCATTGTAGACAGTGATGCCAAAGGGAATGTCAGGGGCTATGTTACCAATCCTCAAGTTCACTTTGATCTGAATGAACAAGGGAAGCTCGATGTCAGAAGAGCGGTAGGAGCTTCAGGGACATTATCAGTCGTAAAAGATATTGGCATGCGGGATCATTTTACAGGACAAGTTCCAATTGTTTCGGGGGAATTAGGAGAAGACTTTACTTATTATTTTGTTACCTCTGAACAGGTGCCGTCTTCCGTTGGCGTGGGAGTGCTGGTGAACCCGGATAATACGATTCTTGCAGCGGGCGGTTTTATCATTCAATTGATGCCGGGCACCCCGGATGAAACCATTACAGAAATTGAGAATCGGCTTCAGGCAATTCCGCCGGTATCCAAGTTGATTGAAAAAGGGCTGACTCCGGAAGAGCTTCTTTTTGAACTTCTTGGTGAAGAGAATGTGAAAATCCTTGATAAAATGCCAGTCCAGTTTGAATGCCGCTGTTCAAAAGAGCGTTTTGGTGCAGCGATTGCCAGTTTGGGTGCAGAAGAAATCCAGGAAATGATTGATGAAGAGGGCGGAGCTGAGACACAATGCCACTTCTGTAATGAAACGTATCATTATTCTGCGGAGGAACTAACCGAGTTGAAAAATGAGGGAGAAGATCTGCAGTAACATCTAAGGGGATGGATGCAAAGGTGAGACTGAAGAGGTCGGTTTTAGTTGGAATAATATTGATTCTGCTGACTGCTAATGCGGTGACACTGCTGCTTTATTTCACAAAAGCTGAGGCGGATGCAGGACCTTCAAAGCTGGCTGGGACTGAAACGGCAGCTAAAATAGGAGAAGAAACGATAAGCCGCGAATCTTGGATGTATGAAATGGAGCAGCGTTATGGAAAAGAAGTTCTGAGGGAGCTGATCAACCATAATGTAATGGAACAGCTTGCAGAAAAGTATGATATTAAGGTGACGGATAAAGAACTTGATAAGGAAATCACCTTAATTAAAAGTATCTATAACAGTTACGATAAAGACTTAATGGGCAGTGAAGAGATTTTGAGGGAAAGAGTCAGGACTGAGCTGCTTTTAGAGAAAGTGGTCACAAAAGACGTAGACATCCCTGATAAGGAAATTGAGAAATATTATAAAGAGAATCAAGAGCAATATTCGATACCGGAGATGTACAATCTTTCGCAAATCGTTGCGGCCACACGGGAAGAAGCTGAACAAATGGCAAATGAAGTTGAAGACGGGTCAAACTTTCAGGCTCTTGCAATGGAACGTTCGATTGACGATGTTTCTGCTGTCCAGGGTGGAAATATAGGATATATTCCTGTCGGGTCGCATATAGTAGCAGGGGATGCCGCTGATTCAATTCAATCGCTGGATAAGGGAGAACTCTCTGAAGTAGTGGAATTTGAAGGGAAGTATTACATCTTCCTCCTTAACGATAAGCTGGAACCTCATGATTATTCATTGAATGACGTAAAAGACCAGATCCGGCGGAGGCTCGCAATGGAACAGGTGGAAAAATCCATGAAGCCTGAAAACTTCTGGAAAGAGTTTAATGTTGATTGGTTCTATAAAGAAAGCCTTTAATCTATTACCCAAAAAGAAGTCAGGTTATTGCCGGCTTCTTTTTTAAAAGGTTGTTTGTATAGATGGCGGTTTTCAGAGAAACCATGAATCTTTCTCCTAGGCGCAATAGTCTTAAAAGGGAGAGCAGCTCTTTTCTTTCTTACTAGAATTATGGGATTGTTTTCAACATTCATTTTTACGACAGAGCCCTTTAAAAAAATCACTGCGGGAATGCAGAAATTGCGCAGCTTTTTAGGATCAGCATTAGCTGCTCGATCCTATTAATTGACACATTGACAGAAAATTGATAATTTTAACTAAAACCCAATCAAATTACTTGGGATTAGGAGGGGTACCATGGCAAGAATAGCAAACTCCATCACAGATTTAGTTGGTCAAACACCGATTGTTAAATTGAACCGCATAGTGGACGAGAATAGTGCAGATGTTTACTTGAAATTAGAATATATGAACCCCGGAAGCAGTGTTAAAGACAGAATCGCCCTTGCGATGATTGAAGCTGCAGAGGAATCAGGAAACTTAAAATCCGGTGATACGATAGTTGAACCGACGAGCGGCAATACGGGTATTGGACTCGCTATGGTTGCTGCTGCCAAAGGATACCAGGCAGTTCTGGTGATGCCGGACACCATGAGTATGGAAAGAAGAAATCTCCTTCGTGCTTATGGGGCTGAATTAGTCCTTACCCCTGGCTCCGAAGGGATGGGCGGTGCTATCCGCAAGGCGGAAGAGCTTGCACAGCAAAAGGGCTATTTCATGCCTCAGCAATTCAAGAACGAAGCGAATCCTGAAGTGCACCGCAGAACGACAGGAAAAGAAATCGTGGAGCAAATGGACAGTCTGGATGCATTCATTTCAGGTATCGGCACTGGAGGTACCATTACAGGTGCAGGACAGGTATTGAAAGAAAACTTCCCGAACGTGAAGATCTACGCAGTGGAACCGGCAGATTCGCCTGTATTATCAGGAGGAAGTCCCGGCCCTCATAAAATTCAGGGCATCGGAGCGGGTTTTGTGCCCGACACGTTGAATACAGAGGTATATGACGAAGTTCTTACGATTCAAAATGACGAAGCATTTGACTATGCGCGCCGTGCTGCTAAAGAAGAAGGCATCCTGGGTGGAATCTCTTCGGGAGCCGCCATCAGTGCAGCATTGAAAGTCGCCAAGGAGCTTGGAAAAGGCAAGAAAGTGCTGGCGGTCATTCCGAGTAACGGAGAGAGATATCTCAGTACGCCATTGTATCAATTTGAAGATTAAGCCTTAAGGACCAGGAATATTCCTGGTCCTTTTTTCATTGCTTTTTCAAGAATGCCCATATGCTCGGTTGTTCTGTGTACTCGTAAGGAACTGCGCGATTTGACTAGGAATGAGCGCTCTTCTTCATGTATGATGGAGGGAGAGAATTACTAGGAGAGTGAACCATCCATGGAGAACAAACAACCACTTCTTTATGAAAAAATCCCTTCCTCGAAATCAGCGTTCTTTCACGCCTATGAAATGCTGACGGCAGAAATGAGTCATCATATCCTATTGGAAAGCGGACGGGGCGGAAAATACAGCATTGCCGGATTTAGTCCGGTTTCTATAATAAATGCCAAGGATGATAGAGTGGAAATCCTTGAAAAGGAAAGAAAGGAAATTATCAATGGAGATTGCCTTGATGTGTTATACAGCTGCCTTCAAAGAAGGTATAGGGAAAGAGACCCGCTGCTTCCTGACTTTCAAGGAGGGGCGATGGGATTCATCAGCTATGATTATGCCCGCCGTATCGAGAAGTTGGAAACGAATGCAGAGGATGACCTGGAAACGCCGGATCTCTACTACATGGTGTTCGATCAATGGGCCGTGTATGATCACGAGTCGGAAGAGATCTGGGTGATGGCCGATAGAGAAGGCGCCGATACCTTTGCTGATTATTTAAATGGTTGGAAGGGAGCGCTCCAACAGCCTCTTCCGGAAGAAGAAGGCATTGAGGGTACCATGCCAGCTGATCGGACGGTCGCCATGGATGAGGAAGAGTTCATTTCAGCGGTAGAAAAAATTCAACATTATATCAGGGAAGGAGACGTCTTTCAGGTTAACCTTTCTGTGCGTCAGTCCCAGAAGTTAGCTGCACCCCCCTATGCTATATATAAGAAACTGCGGGAGTTGAATCCATCTCCTTATATGAGCTATGTGCATACGCCTGGTTTTCAGATTGCATCAGGTTCTCCGGAGCTTCTTGTGAAAAAGAAAGGGTACGAAGTCAGCACCCGGCCGATTGCCGGAACGCGCTCCCGTGGTGAGAATGAAATTGAAGACCAGAGGCTTGCGGATGAATTGATCCAAAATGAAAAGGAACGGGCAGAGCATGTCATGCTGGTGGACCTTGAGAGAAATGATCTTGGCCGGGTTTGTCAGTACGGAACGGTTGAAGTAAATGAATTCATGGCCATCGAAAAATACTCACACGTCATGCACATTGTCTCTAATGTAAGGGGACAAATCGCTAAAAATAAGAGCGGAAAGGATTTGATCCGTTCTGTTTTTCCCGGAGGCACCATTACCGGGGCTCCCAAGGTGAGGACGATGGAAGTTATTGAAGAACTGGAGCCGGTCAGAAGGGGGATCTATACAGGTTCTATTGGCTGGATCGGTTTCAATGGAGATATGGAACTGAATATCGTCATCCGGACGCTGTTTGCCAAAGATGGACAAGCTTATATTCAGGCAGGTGCCGGTGTGGTCATTGATTCCAATCCGAAGCATGAATACGAAGAGTCTCTGAAAAAGGCAAAGGCGGTCTGGAAAGCAAAAGAATTGGCAGAGGGTGCAAACAAATGATTTTAATGATTGATAACTTTGATTCTTTTACATATAACATTGTGCAGTATTTAGGAGAGCTTGGCGAAGAGATTGTTGTCAAACGAAACAATGAGATCAATATTGCGGAAATTGAGCTGCTGGCACCTGATTATCTGATGATATCTCCTGGGCCGCGTACCCCGAATGAAGCAGGGGTAAGCCTTCAGGCAATTGAGTACTTTGCCGGAAAGATTCCGATATTCGGAGTTTGTCTTGGTCACCAGGCTATTGCCCAGGTGTTTGGCGGAAAGGTAGTGAAGGCGGAGAAACTGATGCATGGTAAGACCTCGTTTGTCACTCATAACGGGAAGACAACATTTGAAGGGATTTCCAATCCGTTTCAAGCCGGGCGTTACCATTCCTTGATCGTTGAAAAAGAAACACTTCCAGACTGTCTTGAAATCACCGCCGAGACAGAAGCTGGGGAAATCATGGCTATCCGTCATAAGCACCTTTCCATCGAGGGTGTTCAGTTTCATCCGGAGTCCATCATCACAGACGAAGGGAAACAGCTGCTCGCCAATTTCCTTCAGACGCATAAAAAAGCTGCTTTAACCGTTTAGGAGGCGGGAGTGTGCATATATTTTTAAACGGAAAGATCCTGAATAAAGAAGAAGCGAGAATCTCCCCTTTCGATCACGGCTTTTTGTATGGGATGGGGTTGTTTGAAACAATGAGGACTTATGACGGCCATCCATTTTTGCTGAATGATCATTTAGAACGGATGCAAAGCGGCTTGGAGATGTTGAATATCGAGCTGGACTTAGGAGCCCTTGATATACCCGGGATGATTTCTTCCCTTTCAGAGAAGAACGGTTTACATGACTCGTACCTCCGCTTAAATGTTTCAGCAGGGGAAGGGGAAATAGGGTTGCGGACCGATTCCTACGAAGCGCCGAATATCCTTCTTTTCCAAAAAGAGCTGCCGCCGTCAGAGCCCCTGAGGGAGAAGGAAGCCGTTCTGCTCGAGCTTAAGAGGAACACGCCTGAAACATCCATGAGGCTTAAATCCCATCATTACTTCAATAATATGGCAGCGAAAAGGGAAATTGGCGGTGATCCGGGAAAAGAAGGGGTGTTTTTAACAAAAGAGGGCTATGTTGCAGAAGGCATTACTTCGAACATATTCTGGGTGCGGCAAGGGACACTCTATACCCCTTCACTGGAGACAGGGATATTGAACGGGATTACCAGGGAGTATATTATTGAGTTATCCAAAAGGGAAGGCATTCCCTGTGAGGAAGGGATATTTCGTATAGACGACCTTCTGCATGCAAGTGAAGCGTTCTTTACGAATTCCGTCCAGGAAATCATTCCGATACATTCGTTTGCCGGACGGGCCTTTCCTGGTAGAAACGGAGAAATCACCAAAACTCTTTATACTCATTATGAAGGTCACTCAAGAGTGCTGTATTCAAAAAACGAACTATGTGGGAGCTGATGAAAATTGACTTCAGTGATTAAAGCCGGGCCCTATCAGCTTGACTATCAAAATCGGACAATGGTCATGGGGATCCTTAACGTGACTCCTGATTCCTTTTCGGACGGAGGCCGCTATAATGCCGTAGAACACGCAGTTCAACGTGCGAAGGAAATGGCTGCGGAAGGGGCAGACATAATCGATATCGGCGGTGAATCGACCAGGCCAGGGTATGACCCGGTATCAGAGAAAGAGGAAATACAGAGAGTTTGCCCGATTATCAGAGCCATCTCACAAGAAGTGGATATTCCTATCTCCATAGATACTTATAAAGCTGGGACCGCGAGAAAAGCCTTGGAAGCGGGTGCACATATCATTAATGATGTATGGGGTGCAAAACGGGAACCGGAAATTGCGGCAGTGGCTTCAGAATTCAATGCCCCTATGATCTTGATGCACAACCGGGAAAATATGGACTACGGCGATTTTATAACAGATGCCTTAAACGATCTGCAGGAGAGTGTGGGCATAGCACTGGAAGCCGGGGTATCAAAAGAGAACATCATTCTCGATCCGGGAATCGGGTTTGCCAAAGACCTTACGCTGAATCTTGAAATGATGAGAAACCTTGACCGTCTTGTTGGCATGGGATATCCGGTCCTGCTGGCAACTTCGAGAAAACGCATGATTGGAACAATCCTTGATCTCCCTGTGGAGGAGAGGATGGAAGGAACAGGCGCTACGGTCTGCTTTGGTATTCAGAAAGGCTGCCAGTTGGTACGCGTCCACGATGTAAAAGAAATCAGGAGGATGGCTGCCATGATGGATGCCATGCTTGGAAAGGGTGATTATGGTGGATAAGATCAAAGTCAATGAAATGGAGTTTTACGGCTACCATGGTGTATTTCCTGAGGAAACGAAACTTGGCCAGAGATTCCGGGTGAGTGTAACACTTGATGTAGACCTTTCTGAAGCGGGGAGGAGTGATGACATCGGGGACTCAGTCAATTATGGTGAAGTGTACTCCCTCTGCAAAGAAGTAGTCGAGGGAAAACCATATAAGCTGCTTGAAACATTGGCGGAAAAGCTGGCCGAAGGGATTCTAACCGGTTTTTCGAAAGTCGAAAACTGTACCATTGAGGTCATAAAACCAGACCCGCCGATTCCGGGCCATTATCGTTCGGTATCTGTTGAAATCAACAGGGGGCGCTGAAATGGAAGCCATCGCATACCTTTCATTGGGGTCCAACGTGGGGAACAGGGAACAATATCTGAAAGAAGCCATAAAGCAGTTAAATGAAGCCGCGGATATAGAAGTGACAAGGACCTCCTCCATCTACGAAACGGACCCGGTAGGATTCACGGAACAAGGTCAATTCCTGAACCTGGTGCTAGAAGTTAAGACATCTTTATCACCGGAAAGCCTTCTGCAGCATTGCCTTCAAGTGGAAAAAGATCTCGGGAGGGAACGGGAATTCCGCTGGGGGCCACGCAAAATAGACCTTGACATATTGCTCTATAATCATGAAAATATTGAAACAGAAGAACTAATTGTTCCTCATCCCCGGATGCATGAGCGCGCATTCGTGCTTGTGCCTCTGACGGAACTGTCCCAAACAATCAAACATCCTAAGCTCAACACCTCTATGATTGCTCTTCTAAACGAAATACCTGATAAAGAAGGAGTTCGGTTATGGAAACAGATAAGTGGGGAAGACGTATACGTGCATTCAGAAAATTAAAAGGATTGACACAGGAGGGGTTGGCCAGGAAATTAGGCATTTCCGTTTCTGTGCTTGGAGAAATTGAGAGAGGCAGCCGTTTGCCTACAGAAGATTTCCTTGAAAATGTGGCAGAAAACCTGGGAATCAACCGCAAGGACCTGGAACCTTCTAATGATCAATAGATTTCTTGTGTTATTAGAGAGAAAACCATTCAGGCGGTGAACCTGTATCGGACTGAAAGCATATTGGCTTTCAGTCCTTTTTTATTTTAAATGGAAGCAAAAGGTGTAAGGATAGCGGACTGATCTCGTTACGGCTTCCGGATTCCTGCAATTCCTCTATTTAAATACGAAATCCTTTATTCTCTTGCAGAGCCATACACCTGTAGTGGAGATTGTTCAATCTTTACCTTGAAAAATTTAAGCTTTTTCAATTAAAAAGACCTTTAGGGGTGTTCGAAATACATATATTGTGTAAAATAGTAGGGTATAAAATCATATAAGCTAATTTAATTAAGGCTCTTCTCGTAAAAACGAAATGAAAGTACGCTTTTCAGAGCAATGAAGCTTTCACCTCATTTGGAAAAGGGCTCGCAACCATGCTGCATTCGTATACGGTATTGTTTCGAAGCAACACAAACGAAAACAGCTTTTTTTAAAACTAGCAGATAGAACAGGAGTGAAAGTAATGAGTCACGAAGAAATCAATGACCAGCTGCGGGTGAGACGTGAGAAGATGGAAACCCTTCGTCAAAAAGGATTGGATCCATTCGGCAAACGTTTCGATCGTTCACATACTTCTCAAGAAATAAAAGAGCAGTTTGATTCTTTTACAAAAGAGGAATTGGAAGAGAAAGAGGCTTCCGTTACTATAGCAGGAAGAATCATGACGAAAAGAGGAAAAGGAAAAGCGGGATTTGCCCATATCCAGGACCTTTCCGGCCAAATCCAGATTTATGTTCGGAAAGATGCTGTCGGCGACGAAGAATATGAAATCTTTAATACGGCGGACCTTGGAGACCTGATCGGTATAACTGGGACAGTCTTCAAAACAAAAGTAGGGGAATTATCCATTAAAGCAAAGGAATTCATCCTTCTGACCAAGTCACTGCGACCGCTGCCGGAAAAATTCCACGGCTTAAAAGATGTTGAACAGCGCTACCGCCAGAGATATCTTGATTTGATTACAAGCCAGGAAAGCAAACAGACATTCATTGCCCGAAGTAAGATCATTCAATCCATGAGAAGGTATTTGGATAACAATGGATACCTTGAAGTGGAAACACCGATGATGCATGCCATTGCCGGGGGAGCATCCGCCCGTCCGTTCATCACTCACCATAACGCACTTGATATGCAGCTATACATGCGTATCGCTATCGAACTTCACCTGAAAAGGCTGATTGTCGGTGGAATGGAAAAAGTATATGAAATCGGACGAGTATTCCGTAATGAAGGTGTATCCACTCGCCATAATCCGGAATTTACAATGATCGAGCTCTATGAAGCGTATGCTGACTACCGGGACATCATGGCACTTACAGAGAACTTGGTTGCTCATATTGCAAAAGAAGTATTCGGTTCAACTACAGTTCAATACGGCGATTACGAAGTGAACCTTGAACCGCAATGGACCCGCTTGCACATGGTAGATGCAGTAAAAGAACATACAGGTGCAGATTTCTGGAAGGAAATGAGTGACGAGGAAGCTCATGCCCTTGCAAAAGAGCATGGGGTGGAAGTGAAACCTTCTATGCAATACGGCCATGTCCTAAACGAATTCTTTGAGCAAAAAGTAGAGGACAAGCTGATTCAGCCGACGTTCATCTATGGCCACCCAGTGGAAATTTCTCCGCTCGCAAAGAAGAATGATGAAGATGGACGTTTCACTGATCGTTTTGAATTATTTATTGTAGGGCGTGAGCACGCCAACGCCTTCACAGAGTTGAACGATCCTATTGATCAAAGAGAAAGATTCGAAGCCCAACTCAAAGAAAGAGAACAAGGGAATGATGAAGCCCATATGATGGATGATGACTTCATCGAAGCCTTGGAATACGGAATGCCTCCAACAGGTGGACTTGGGATCGGTATCGACCGTCTGGTCATGCTGCTGACAAACTCCCCTTCCATCCGTGACGTTCTATTATTCCCGTTAATGCGTCACCGTGACTAACAATAAAGACTCCGGCAGTTGTCAGCCGGAGTTTTTTTATTTTTATTTTACAAAAGTATTGCATGGTACCTGAATAGGTGGTATATTATTATCTGTTGCCGCGAAACACGGCAGACAACAAAAAACATTTTAAAAAAGTTGTTGACTCAGCTTTTGAAAGATGTTAAGATAATCAAGTCGCCAAAAACGAGCGACGCAGATTGAACCTTGAAAACTGAACAAAACAAGACAAAACGTCAACGTTAATCTAGTAAGAACTTGGTTCTTACAAAGTTGCTAACACTTTAATTAGCAAATGAGCAAGTCAAACTTTTATCGGAGAGTTTGATCCTGGCTCAGGACGAACGCTGGCGGCGTGCCTAATACATGCAAGTCGAGCGGACGGATGGGAGCTTGCTCCCTGAAGTCAGCGGCGGACGGGTGAGTAACACGTGGGTAACCTGCCTGTAAGACTGGGATAACTCCGGGAAACCGGGGCTAATACCGGATAGTTCCTTTCCTCACATGAGGAAGGGTGGAAAGGTGGCTTCGGCTACCACTTACAGATGGACCCGCGGCGCATTAGCTAGTTGGTGAGGTAACGGCTCACCAAGGCGACGATGCGTAGCCGACCTGAGAGGGTGATCGGCCACACTGGGACTGAGACACGGCCCAGACTCCTACGGGAGGCAGCAGTAGGGAATCTTCCGCAATGGACGAAAGTCTGACGGAGCAACGCCGCGTGAGTGATGAAGGTTTTCGGATCGTAAAGCTCTGTTGTTAGGGAAGAACAAGTGCCGTTCGAATAGGGCGGCACCTTGACGGTACCTAACCAGAAAGCCACGGCTAACTACGTGCCAGCAGCCGCGGTAATACGTAGGTGGCAAGCGTTGTCCGGAATTATTGGGCGTAAAGCGCGCGCAGGCGGTCTCTTAAGTCTGATGTGAAAGCCCACGGCTCAACCGTGGAGGGTCATTGGAAACTGGGGGACTTGAGTACAGAAGAGGAAAGTGGAATTCCACGTGTAGCGGTGAAATGCGTAGATATGTGGAGGAACACCAGTGGCGAAGGCGACTTTCTGGTCTGTAACTGACGCTGAGGCGCGAAAGCGTGGGGAGCAAACAGGATTAGATACCCTGGTAGTCCACGCCGTAAACGATGAGTGCTAAGTGTTAGAGGGTTTCCGCCCTTTAGTGCTGCAGCTAACGCATTAAGCACTCCGCCTGGGGAGTACGGTCGCAAGACTGAAACTCAAAGGAATTGACGGGGGCCCGCACAAGCGGTGGAGCATGTGGTTTAATTCGAAGCAACGCGAAGAACCTTACCAGGTCTTGACATCCTCTGACAACCCTAGAGATAGGGCGTTCCCCTTCGGGGGACAGAGTGACAGGTGGTGCATGGTTGTCGTCAGCTCGTGTCGTGAGATGTTGGGTTAAGTCCCGCAACGAGCGCAACCCTTGATCTTAGTTGCCAGCATTCAGTTGGGCACTCTAAGATGACTGCCGGTGACAAACCGGAGGAAGGTGGGGATGACGTCAAATCATCATGCCCCTTATGACCTGGGCTACACACGTGCTACAATGGACGGTACAAAGGGCAGCAAGACCGCGAGGTTTAGCAAATCCCATAAAACCGTTCTCAGTTCGGATTGCAGGCTGCAACTCGCCTGCATGAAGCTGGAATCGCTAGTAATCGCGGATCAGCATGCCGCGGTGAATACGTTCCCGGGCCTTGTACACACCGCCCGTCACACCACGAGAGTTTGTAACACCCGAAGTCGGTGAGGTAACCTTTTGGAGCCAGCCGCCTAAGGTGGGACAGATGATTGGGGTGAAGTCGTAACAAGGTAGCCGTATCGGAAGGTGCGGCTGGATCACCTCCTTTCTAAGGATATATGAGACGTGACGCGTTGATTTTGTTTTGTTCAGTTTTGATGGTTCAATAAGATTTTTTGCGAAAGCAAACAAATCCACCATCAAACATTGTTCTTTGAAAACTAGATAAAGATAGTCATGAAGAAAGTCAAGAAAGAACCGAGAATTCGCCATTTTAGGATATCTCTTATGAGATATTGTTTTAAACTAAGGTGAAGGAGAAGCGAGGAGTGCAAGGCGCCCGTGTTTCTGAGCAGCGGAGTGTACCTTACCGTACATGAGCAGCGGAAGAAACGAAGGCAACGCCGCAATCCGAAGCTTATCGTTCGCCGATGGTTAAGTTAGAAAGGGCGCACGGTGGATGCCTTGGCACTAGGAGCCGATGAAGGACGGGACTAACACCGATATGCTTCGGGGAGCTGTAAGTAAGCTTTGATCCGGAGATTTCCGAATGGGGGAACCCGCTGCACGTAATGGTGCAGTATCCATACTTGAATACATAGAGTATGGAAGGCAGACCCGGGGAACTGAAACATCTAAGTACCCGGAGGAAGAGAAAGCAAACGCGATTCCCTGAGTAGCGGCGAGCGAAACGGGATTAGCCCAAACCAAGAGGCTTGCCTCTTGGGGTTGTAGGACACTCTATACGGAGTTACAAAGGAATGAAGTAGACGAAGAAGTCTGGAAAGGCTCGTCACAGAAGGTAACAACCCTGTAGTCGAAACTTCGTTCCCTCTTGAGTGGATCCTGAGTACGGCGGGACACGAGAAATCCCGTCGGAAGCTGGGAGGACCATCTCCCAAGGCTAAATACTCCCTAGTGACCGATAGTGAACCAGTACCGTGAGGGAAAGGTGAAAAGCACCCCGGAAGGGGAGTGAAATAGAACCTGAAACCGTGTGCCTACAAGTAGTCAGAGCCCGTTAACGGGTGATGGCGTGCCTTTTGTAGAATGAACCGGCGAGTTACGATCCCATGCAAGGTTAAGTCGGAAAGACGGAGCCGCAGCGAAAGCGAGTCTGAATAGGGCGAATGAGTATGTGGTCGTAGACCCGAAACCAGGTGATCTACCCATGTCCAGGGTGAAGTTCAGGTAACACTGAATGGAGGCCCGAACCCACGCACGTTGAAAAGTGCGGGGATGAGGTGTGGGTAGCGGAGAAATTCCAATCGAACTTGGAGATAGCTGGTTCTCTCCGAAATAGCTTTAGGGCTAGCCTCATGTAGTAAGAGTCTTGGAGGTAGAGCACTGTTTGGACTAGGGGCCCTCATCGGGTTACCGAATTCAGACAAACTCCGAATGCCAAAGACTTATCCATGGGAGTCAGACTGCGAGTGATAAGATCCGTAGTCGAAAGGGAAACAGCCCAGACCACCAGCTAAGGTCCCAAAGTATACGTTAAGTGGAAAAGGATGTGGAGTTGCTTAGACAACCAGGATGTTGGCTTAGAAGCAGCCACCATTTAAAGAGTGCGTAATAGCTCACTGGTCGAGTGACTCTGCGCCGAAAATGTACCGGGGCTAAACGTATCACCGAAGCTGTGGATTGACACCATTTGGTGTCAGTGGTAGGAGAGCGTTCTAAGGGCTGAGAAGCTGGACCGTAAGGACTGGTGGAGCGCTTAGAAGTGAGAATGCCGGTATGAGTAGCGAAAGACAGGTGAGAATCCTGTCCACCGAATGCCTAAGGTTTCCTGAGGAAGGCTCGTCCGCTCAGGGTTAGTCGGGACCTAAGCCGAGGCCGAAAGGCGTAGGCGATGGATAACAGGTTGATATTCCTGTACCACCTCTTTTCCGTTTGAGTGATGGGGGGACGCAGGAGGATAGGGTAAGCGCGCTGTTGGATATGCGCGTCTAAGCAGTTAGGCTGGTGATGAGGCAAATCCCGTCACCATAAAGGCTGAGCTGTGACAGCGAGGGAAATATAGTACCGAAGTTCCTGATTCCACACTGCCAAGAAAAGCCTCTAGCGAGGAAAAAGGTGCCCGTACCGCAAACCGACACAGGTAGGCGAGGAGAGAATCCTAAGGTGAGCGAGAGAACTCTCGTTAAGGAACTCGGCAAAATGACCCCGTAACTTCGGGAGAAGGGGTGCTCTGGTAGGGTGCAAGCCCGAGAGAGCCGCAGTGAATAGGCCCAGGCGACTGTTTAGCAAAAACACAGGTCTCTGCGAAGCCGTAAGGCGAAGTATAGGGGCTGACGCCTGCCCGGTGCTGGAAGGTTAAGGGGAGTGCTTAGCGCAAGCGAAGGTGCGAACCGAAGCCCCAGTAAACGGCGGCCGTAACTATAACGGTCCTAAGGTAGCGAAATTCCTTGTCGGGTAAGTTCCGACCCGCACGAAAGGCGCAACGATCTGGGCACTGTCTCAACGAGAGACTCGGTGAAATTATAGTACCTGTGAAGATGCAGGTTACCCGCGACAGGACGGAAAGACCCCGTGGAGCTTTACTGTAGCCTGATATTGAATTTTGGCACAGCTTGTACAGGATAGGTAGGAGCCTTGGAAACCGGAGCGCCAGCTTCGGTGGAGGCGCTGGTGGGATACTACCCTGGCTGTGTTGAACTTCTAACCCGCGCCCCTGATCGGGGTGGGAGACAGTGTCAGGTGGGCAGTTTGACTGGGGCGGTCGCCTCCTAAAGAGTAACGGAGGCGCCCAAAGGTTCCCTCAGAATGGTTGGAAATCATTCGCAGAGTGTAAAGGCACAAGGGAGCTTGACTGCGAGACCTACAAGTCGAGCAGGGACGAAAGTCGGGCTTAGTGATCCGGTGGTTCCGCATGGAAGGGCCATCGCTCAACGGATAAAAGCTACCCCGGGGATAACAGGCTTATCTCCCCCAAGAGTCCACATCGACGGGGAGGTTTGGCACCTCGATGTCGGCTCATCGCATCCTGGGGCTGTAGTCGGTCCCAAGGGTTGGGCTGTTCGCCCATTAAAGCGGTACGCGAGCTGGGTTCAGAACGTCGTGAGACAGTTCGGTCCCTATCCGTCGTGGGCGCAGGAAATTTGAGAGGAGCTGTCCTTAGTACGAGAGGACCGGGATGGACGCACCGCTGGTGTACCAGTTGTCTTGCCAAAGGCATCGCTGGGTAGCTATGTGCGGAAGGGATAAGTGCTGAAAGCATCTAAGCATGAAGCCCCCCTCGAGATGAGATTTCCCATCACTTTATGTGAGTAAGATCCCTGAAAGATGATCAGGTAGATAGGTCTGAGGTGGAAGCGTGGCGACACGTGCAGCTGACAGAT
>NZ_OZ481793.1:112500-280000 GCF_984799155.1 Bacillus sp. SRL337
CCCGTAACTTCGGGAGAAGGGGTGCTCTGGTAGGGTGCAAGCCCGAGAGAGCCGCAGTGAATAGGCCCAGGCGACTGTTTAGCAAAAACACAGGTCTCTGCGAAGCCGTAAGGCGAAGTATAGGGGCTGACGCCTGCCCGGTGCTGGAAGGTTAAGGGGAGTGCTTAGCGCAAGCGAAGGTGCGAACCGAAGCCCCAGTAAACGGCGGCCGTAACTATAACGGTCCTAAGGTAGCGAAATTCCTTGTCGGGTAAGTTCCGACCCGCACGAAAGGCGCAACGATCTGGGCACTGTCTCAACGAGAGACTCGGTGAAATTATAGTACCTGTGAAGATGCAGGTTACCCGCGACAGGACGGAAAGACCCCGTGGAGCTTTACTGTAGCCTGATATTGAATTTTGGCACAGCTTGTACAGGATAGGTAGGAGCCTTGGAAACCGGAGCGCCAGCTTCGGTGGAGGCGCTGGTGGGATACTACCCTGGCTGTGTTGAACTTCTAACCCGCGCCCCTGATCGGGGTGGGAGACAGTGTCAGGTGGGCAGTTTGACTGGGGCGGTCGCCTCCTAAAGAGTAACGGAGGCGCCCAAAGGTTCCCTCAGAATGGTTGGAAATCATTCGCAGAGTGTAAAGGCACAAGGGAGCTTGACTGCGAGACCTACAAGTCGAGCAGGGACGAAAGTCGGGCTTAGTGATCCGGTGGTTCCGCATGGAAGGGCCATCGCTCAACGGATAAAAGCTACCCCGGGGATAACAGGCTTATCTCCCCCAAGAGTCCACATCGACGGGGAGGTTTGGCACCTCGATGTCGGCTCATCGCATCCTGGGGCTGTAGTCGGTCCCAAGGGTTGGGCTGTTCGCCCATTAAAGCGGTACGCGAGCTGGGTTCAGAACGTCGTGAGACAGTTCGGTCCCTATCCGTCGTGGGCGCAGGAAATTTGAGAGGAGCTGTCCTTAGTACGAGAGGACCGGGATGGACGCACCGCTGGTGTACCAGTTGTCTTGCCAAAGGCATCGCTGGGTAGCTATGTGCGGAAGGGATAAGTGCTGAAAGCATCTAAGCATGAAGCCCCCCTCGAGATGAGATTTCCCATCACTTTATGTGAGTAAGATCCCTGAAAGATGATCAGGTAGATAGGTCTGAGGTGGAAGCGTGGCGACACGTGCAGCTGACAGATACTAATCGATCGAGGACTTAACCACGTTAAAAAGCGCAGGCGGCTTTTAATAGCCGCCGGAGCTGGATTGCAAAATAGCGAAACTCGGAACCCTTTCAGATTCTTCATGACCTTTATCTAGTTTTGAGAGAACGATGTTCTGTCAACTTCATACAGTCTGGTGACTAAGGCGAAGAGGTCACACCCGTTCCCATGCCGAACACGGAAGTTAAGCTCTTCAGCGCCGATGGTAGTTGGGGGATCTCCCCCTGTGAGAGTAGGACGTCGCCAGGCATTCAAAAGAGTACCCGAAGGGTGCTCTTTTTTATGGAGAAAAAGGAGGATAAACCAAGAGTGTTTAGTTCTGATCCTTGATTCAAGAGCACAGCTCGGGCGGAGAGGAGCAAGAAGGTCAAGGACGCGAGGGAGAGAACACCGGAGTGGGCTCTGCCCATGAGGATGTGAACGAGCGAAGCGGACAAAGAGATTCGCCGCTCATCGCCGTCCGAGCCTTCAGTGGCGATGGAAGTTGGGGCTCCCCCTGTGAGAGTAGGACGTCGCCAGGCGACCAAAAGAGTACCCAAAGGGGTGCTCTTTTTTTGTGTGAGAGAGAATCAGAAGAACGAGCAGATTGTGTAGTTCCGGCCTTTAATCAAGAGCACAGCTCGGGCGGAGAGGAGCAAGAAGGTCAAGGACGCGAGGGAGAGAACACCAGAGTGGGCTCTGCCCATGAGGATGTGAACGAGCGAAGCGGACGAAGAGATTCGCCGCTCATCGCCGTCCGAGCCTTCAGTGCCGATGGTAGTTGGGGACTCCCCTGTGAGAGTAGGACGTCGCCAGGCAATCAAAAGAGTACCCGAAGGGGTGCTCTTTTTTATGGAGAAAAAGGAGAATAAGCCAAGAGTGTGTAGTTCTGACCTTTGATTCAAGAGCACTGCTCGGGCGGAGAGGAGCAAGAAGGTCAAGGACGCGAGGGAGAGAACACCAGAGTGGGCTCTGCCCATGAGGATGTGAACGAGCGAAGCGGACGAAGAGATTCGCCGCTCATCGCCGTCCGAGCCTTCAGTGCCGATGGTAGTTGGGGACTCCCCTGTGAGAGTAGGACGTCGCCAGGCAATCAAAAGAGTACCCGAAGGGGTGCTCTTTTTTATGGAGAAAAAGGAGAATAAGCCAAGAGTGTTTAGTTCTGACCTTTGATTCAAGAGCACTGCTCGGGCGGAGAGGAGCAAGAAGGTCAAGGACGCGAGGGAGAGAACACCGGAGTGGGCTCTGCCCATGAGGATGTGAACGAGCGAAGCGGACGAAGAGATTCGCCGCTCATCGCCGTCCGAGCCTTCAGTGCCGATGGTAGTTGGGGACTCCCCTGTGAGAGTAGGACGTCGCCAGGCAATCAAAAGAGTACCCGAAGGGTGCTCTTTTCTTATGGAGAAAAAGGAGAATAAACCAAGAGTGTGTAGTTCCGGCCTTTAATCAAGAGCACTGCTCGGGCGGAGAGGAGCAAGAAGGTCAAGGACGCGAGGGAGAGAACACCGGAGTGGGCTCTGCCCATGAGGATGTGAACGAGCGAAGCGGACGAAGAGATTCGCCGCTCATCGCCGTCCGAGCCTTCAGTGCCGATGGTAGTTGGGGACTCCCCCTGTGATCGTAGGACGTCGCCAGGCATTCAAAAGAGTACCCGAAGAGGTGCTCTTTTTTTGTGCGAAAAAGAATCAGAACGAACAGGTTGTGTAGTTCCGGACTTTAATCAAGAGCACAGCTCGGACGGGGAGGAGCAAGAAGGTCAAGGACACGAGGGAGAGAACACCGGAGTGGGCTCTGCCCATGAGGATGGGAACGAGCAAAGCGGGTGAAGGGCTACTCTACCAAATAGCATAAACGAAGAAAATTCCTGTGGACGCACTTAATCTGAATCAGACATAATTCACCTCCGATTAGATGCTATTAAGAAGATATGCCGCAATTAATCAGAAATGGGTACGCCACCAGCCTGTTTACGAAGCTTCATTTCTCACTAGTAATCACTGATCAGATAACTCTTCATTTAAAGTTACTCATTTTAATTGAAATCGAAAAGGATTGAGAAGTATTCTTGTTCGCAGGTCTTTAAAACTGGTTTGACGCATAACTTTCTTTTTACAAGCAAAACTAGCAAAGATTAGGTATAACCACTCAACTTCAGCACATACCTCAAAATTTCTACCTATCCATCCGCCGGTCTCACCACGATCTTTATTTTAACGGAAAGCTCTTTCATACCGCATCAAGATATACTGTTGGTCAGGATTAATACTCAATCTGGCACGATAATCCCCAACACGGCATAATTATAAATTCAATGTGCCACCGATTCACACCGCTACCAGATATTAATACATAATATTCTTAATGGACAAACCAGGGTTCTTTTTATTATTTACCTAATAAATCAAAATTCATATGTTTAAAGGAACCCTGCATCTGGGAAAACTTTTAAGGCAGTTTAATGGATTGCAATGACAAGTTGTTCTGGTGTATAATCTTAGTCAAATATAGTCAAAGTCAAAAGAGGAGGAGGCCTGATGAGGAATATTTCCGATATCATCGAAAACTATCTTAAGAGGGTTTTTGAGGCAAGCGGCAATGAAATTGTTGAGATCAAGCGCAGCGAGATTGCCGATAAGTTTCAGTGTGTCCCCTCCCAGATCAACTATGTGATCAATACCAGATTTACAATCGAAAGAGGCTATATGGTCGAAAGCAAGCGGGGCGGTGGAGGATATATCCGTATCATGAAAGTGCAAGCCCTTGACCATGCCCATCTTGTAGATCAGTTAATGGCGTTGGTTGATAGCAGGGTTTCTCAAAGTTCTGCTGAAGATCTGGTATATAGATTGGTTGAAGAAGAGGTTATTACGTTAAGAGAAGCGAAGATTATGATAAGTGTTATGGATCGCTCGGTGTTGTATCTTAATTTGCCAGATAGAGATGAACTAAGGGCAAGGATGCTGAAGGCGATGCTGGTCACATTAAAATATAAATAGGAGAGGTGAGTTGAATTGATTTGCCAGGAGTGTAATGAAAGACCTGCCACTCTCCATTTTACAAAGATTGTGAACGGGGAAAAGACGGAAGTCCATTTGTGTGAAAGATGTGCTAAGGAAAAAGGGGAAATGTTCATGTTTGAGGGCTCTCCTGCCTTTTCAGTCAACAGCCTTCTTTCCGGACTATTGAATTTGAGTCCTGCAATGAAGCAGCAGGAGGCTCAGATCCAACGGCAGGAAGTTTTGCAGTGCGAGAAATGCAAGATGACATTTCAGCAGTTCATCAATGTCGGCAGGTTTGGCTGTGCGCATTGTTATGAAACATTCAAGGATGAGCTGACCCCGATTCTTCGAAGGGTTCACAGTGGAAATGTTGAACATCATGGAAAAGTCCCTCAGCGGATGGGTGGCACGATTCATTTAAAGAAAAAACTTACTGGTTTAAGAGGCCAGTTGCAGCAGTTGATCCAAGATGAGGAATTCGAACAGGCAGCAGGAGTGAGAGATGAGATCCGCTCCCTTGAGAAGGAAATCCATCAAGAGGGAGGCGATAAGTAATGTCCTTGGAGAAATTCCTAAGCCAGGCTTCAAGCTCATGGATGAGTGAGGAGGGGCCAAACTCGGATATCGTTCTGAGCACCCGGATCCGGCTTGCGCGCAACTTGAATGAGTACCTTTTTCCAACTTTATTCTCTGCTGAAGAAGCGGATACGATCATTGAAAAAGTGAAGGGTTGTATTTGTGAAGAGTCAGGGGAACATGGGAATCTTGAATTTTTAAAGATGTCTGAGCTGCAGCCGCTTCAAAAGAGGGTGTTGATGGAGAAGCATCTGGTGAGTCCGAATCTCACGGATGATACAAGCTATGGAGCTGTTGCTCTTTCTGAAAAGGAAGATATCAGCATCATGGTAAATGAAGAAGATCATATCCGCATTCAGTGTCTATTCCCTGGATTGCAGCTGCAGGAAGCATTAACGAAAGCAGATGAAATCGATGACTGGCTGGAAAGTAAGCTAGATTTCGCCTTTCATGAAAAAAGCGGTTATCTTACTTCCTGCCCGACCAATGTCGGTACTGGGATGAGGGCTTCGGTCATGATGCACCTTCCAGCTCTTATCATGACACAGCAGATGAACCGTATAATTCCCGCCATCAACCAATTAGGACTTGTGGTAAGAGGAATTTACGGGGAAGGCAGCGAAGCATTAGGTAACATATTTCAAATTTCCAATCAGATCACTCTCGGGAAATCGGAAGAAGATATTGTGGACGATCTGACCGGAGTCGTCAAACAGATTATTGCTCAAGAACAATCAGCGCGGGAAGCATTAGTGAAAACTTCCAACATACAATTAGAAGACAGAGTGTTCCGCTCCCTCGGTGTCCTGGAGAATTGCAGGGTAATTGAGTCGAAAGAAGCAGCAAAATGTTTGTCGGATGTGAGATTGGGGATTGATTTAGGGTATATAAAGAATATATCCCGCAATATTTTAAATGAATTAATGATTCTTACCCAGCCAGGGTTTTTACAACAATATTCAGGCGGACCGCTCCGCCCAGATGAAAGAGACATAAGGAGAGCGGCCTTTATTCGGGAACGGCTTAAACTTGAGAATAGAAGTAGTTAGGAGGAGACGAATATGATGTTTGGCAGATTTACAGAAAGAGCCCAGAAGGTATTGGCTTTAGCCCAGGAAGAGGCAATCCGTTTATCTCATAGCAACATCGGAACAGAACACATTCTGTTGGGATTGGTCCGTGAAGGTGAAGGAATCGCAGCCAAAGGATTGACAGCCCTCGGACTTAGCCCTGAAAAGATTCAGAAAGAAGTCGAAAGCCTGATTGGGAAAGGCAAGGAGAATTCCCAGACCATCCACTATACACCAAGAGCCAAGAAGGTCATTGAACTATCCATGGATGAAGCCAGGAAACTCGGTCATTCCTATGTTGGGACAGAGCATATCCTTCTTGGGCTGATCAGGGAAGGTGAAGGTGTGGCTGCCCGTGTGCTGAACAATCTCGGGGTGAGCCTGAACAAAGCAAGACAGCAGGTCCTTCAGCTGCTTGGCAGCAACGAATCAAATGGGCATCAGGGCGGCACAAGCACCAATGCCAACACGCCAACGCTGGATAGCCTGGCAAGGGACCTGACAGCTATTGCAAGGGAAGACAGCCTTGATCCTGTCATTGGAAGAAGCAAAGAGATTCAGCGTGTCATTGAAGTTTTAAGCAGAAGAACCAAGAACAATCCTGTATTAATCGGTGAGCCTGGGGTAGGTAAGACAGCGATAGCTGAAGGTCTTGCCCAGCAGATCGTCAATAACGAGGTGCCGGAAATCCTTCGTGACAAACGCGTTATGACGCTGGATATGGGTACCGTCGTTGCCGGAACTAAGTACCGCGGGGAATTTGAGGACCGTCTAAAAAAGGTTATGGATGAGATAAGACAGGCGGGCAATATTATTCTCTTCATCGATGAACTTCACACACTGATCGGCGCAGGCGGAGCAGAAGGAGCAATCGATGCGTCCAACATCCTGAAGCCTTCGTTGGCGCGAGGCGAATTGCAATGTATCGGGGCTACTACTCTTGACGAGTACCGTAAATATATTGAAAAAGATGCGGCTCTGGAAAGAAGATTCCAGCCTATCCAAGTGGATGAGCCTACGGCAGAAGAGTCCGTACAGATACTGAAAGGTTTGCGTGACCGTTATGAAGCCCACCATCGTGTATCCATTACAGATGAGGCGATCGAAGCGGCAGTCAAGCTTTCAGACCGCTATATCTCAGACCGTTTCCTTCCGGATAAAGCGATCGATTTAATTGATGAGTCCGGTTCGAAGGTGAGACTGCGTTCATACACAACTCCTCCTAACCTGAAAGAGCTTGAAGTGAAGCTTGAAGAAATTAGGAAAGAGAAAGATGCTGCAGTCCAAAGCCAGGAATTTGAGAAAGCTGCTTCCTTGAGAGATACAGAACAGCGTTTGAGAGAAGAGCTGGAAGATACGAAGAAAACCTGGAAAGAGAAACAGGGACAGGAGAATACGGAAGTCACAGTCGAGGACATCGCCAAGGTTGTATCCAGCTGGACCGGCATCCCTGTCAGCAAGCTCGCGCAGACGGAAACGGATAAGCTTCTTAAGTTGGAAGAAATCCTGCACTCCCGTGTTATCGGCCAAGATGAAGCTGTAAAGGCTGTATCGAAAGCTGTAAGGAGAGCGAGAGCAGGTTTGAAAGATCCGAAGAGACCAATCGGTTCATTCGTTTTCCTTGGCCCAACCGGTGTCGGAAAAACAGAATTAGCCAGGGCATTGGCTGAATCTATGTTCGGTGACGAGGAATCAATGATCCGGATTGATATGTCAGAGTATATGGAAAAGCATTCGACCTCCCGTCTTGTTGGTTCACCTCCGGGCTATGTAGGATATGAAGAAGGCGGGCAGCTTACCGAAAAGGTACGCCGCAAGCCATACTCCGTCATCTTGCTTGATGAGATTGAAAAGGCGCATCCTGATGTCTTCAATATCCTTCTTCAAGTGCTTGAAGATGGCCGACTGACTGACAGTAAAGGACGTACTGTCGATTTCAGGAATACGGTTTTGATCATGACATCAAATGTAGGAGCCGAATCCCTGAAGAAGAATAAGTACGTTGGCTTCAACATCCAAGATGGAGAACAGGATTACAAAGACATGAAAGGGAAAGTGATGGAGGAACTGAAGAGGGCCTTCCGTCCGGAATTCCTGAACCGAATTGATGAAATCATTGTCTTCCATTCTCTTGAAAAAGAACATTTGAAAGAAATCGTGTCATTGATGTCCGATCAATTGACCAAGAGATTAAAAGAACAGGATATTTCCCTGGCACTTACAGAGGCAGCCAAAGAGAAAATTGCGGATGAAGGCTACGATCCTGAATATGGGGCACGTCCGCTTCGCCGTGCCATCCAGAAGCATATCGAAGACCGATTATCGGAAGAACTGCTGAAAGGTACAGTCCTTACAGGCCAGCAAGTCCTCATTGATGTAGAAAATAATGAGTTTACTGTGCGGATGAAAGAAACGAGCAATACATCTTCTTAAAGAAAAGTTAAACAATCAAGAGCAGTCAAGCAGGCCTTAACGAAAGGCTCCGTTGTTTTCTGGAGCCGCTCTCCAAGGCCAAGGCTGCTCTTGGCTTGTTTTTTTAAAAGTTTCGAACTGCCATATATAATGTGAATCGCGCAAACTGCAGCATCTTCTCTTCAATAGGCTTTTTCGTGAACTTTGTTGCTATTTACTATGAGGGGCGTACTATATCGCCCTATTTCACCAGAAATAATTCGAAAAGAAAGAATGAGCGGATCTTCCATTGATATAGAAGAGCCGTAGTATGGCAAGGAAAAATTCAAACCTTGGGATGTACCCAAGAGCAGCAATCAATACGAGAATAGCCTTTCAATAAGAGGAAAACATTGGTACATCATTCTTGTTGTTTTTTAATTCCCCTCGAATTTGTCACCATTCTATAATAGACCTCAAAACGTCTTCTTGTAGCAGTATTTCAGTAAAATATATTACATAGATATAAAAAGAGAGAGGTAATACAGTTGGCTAAAAAGAAAACTAAGTTTATGTGTCAGTCATGCGGATATGAATCAGCAAAGTGGATGGGCAGATGTCCCGGCTGTTCTGAATGGAATAAGATGGTGGAGGAAGTCGAAATCACCGGTAAACAGCCAAGGGGTGCTTTTAAGCATTCTATGCAGCAAGGGCCATCCAAGGCAGAGAAACTTGTTTCGATTGAAACCAAGCAGGAACCGAGAGTCGCAACCGATTCAAGGGAGTTGAACAGAGTGCTTGGTGGAGGGGTGGTTCCCGGATCGCTTGTTTTAATCGGGGGAGATCCAGGTATCGGAAAATCGACTTTGCTTCTACAGGTTTCATCTCAATTGGCAGAGGGTAAACACAAGGTTCTATATATATCTGGTGAAGAATCCATCAAACAGACAAAGCTTAGGGCAGACCGATTGAAAATCAAAGCAGACGATCTTTATATATATGCAGAAACCAATTTAGAATCTATACATGGAACCATTGAAGAGCTTTCTCCGGCGTTTGTGATTGTCGATTCCATTCAGACCATCTTCCATCCGGATGTGACCTCCGCTCCGGGAAGCGTTTCACAGGTTCGTGAATGCACGGCAGAGTTAATGAGAATTGCGAAAACAAAAGGAATTGCCATATTTATCGTCGGGCATGTTACAAAAGAAGGGTCAATTGCAGGTCCAAGACTGCTGGAACATATGGTTGATACCGTCCTGTATTTTGAAGGTGAGAGGCATCATGCCTACAGAATCCTCAGAGCGGTGAAAAACAGGTTTGGTTCGACCAATGAAATGGGAATCTTTGAAATGAAAGAGCTTGGCCTTGAGGAAGTGGAAAATCCGTCAGAGATATTCCTTGAAGAAAGGTCGCAGGGAGCTGCCGGTTCCACCGTGGTTGCTTCCATGGAAGGAACGAGGCCGGTCCTTGTGGAAATTCAGGCTTTAGTCACTCCGACAAGCTTCAATAATCCACGGAGGATGGCAACGGGAATCGACCATAGCAGAGTTTCCCTGATTATGGCTGTTCTAGAAAAACGTGCCGGCTTCCTGCTGCAGCACCAGGATGCCTACCTGAAAGTAGCAGGTGGTGTGAAGCTGGACGAACCGGCCATCGATCTTGCAGTAGCGGCATCCGTTGCTTCCAGCTTCAGGGACCAGTCATCGGATCCATTCGATTGTATAATCGGCGAGGTGGGATTGACGGGTGAAATTCGCAGGGTATCAAGGATTGAGCAGAGAGTACAGGAAGCAGCAAAACTGGGATTCAAACGGGTCATCATCCCTGCTAATAATATCGGTGGCTGGAAAGCGCCATCTGGAATTGAGATTATCGGTGTGAAGAATATAAATGAAGCACTGAAGCAAATTTTAGGAGGATAACTACATGAGCGAGAAGAAGGTACAGGATAAGTCGATGTCCGATATCTTGCAATTCGTTGCCCCAGGGTCACCTCTCCGGGAAGGTATCGACAATGTACTTAGAGCGAATACCGGGGGACTTATCGTAATTGGTTACAATGAAAAGGTGAAATCTCTGGTGGATGGGGGATTTCACATAAACAGTGTATTTTCGCCGAGCTATCTTTATGAACTGGCGAAGATGGACGGAGCCATCATCCTGAATGATTCCGGAACCAAGATCATCCTGGCCAATGCACAGCTGGCCCCCGATGCGACAGTACCTTCTTCTGAGACCGGTATGAGACACCGGACTGCAGAACGTGTAGCCAAACAGACCAAATGCCTGGTGATTGCGATTTCCCAAAGAAGAAATGTCATTACGCTTTATCAAGGCAATTTCAGATATGCCCTGAAGGACATCTCCAATATTCTTACAAAAGCGAACCAGGCAATCCAGACACTCGAGAAGTACAAGGTCGTGCTTGATCAAAGCATCTCAAACCTCTCTGTCCTGGAATTTGAAGAGCTCGTTACTTACAGCGATCTGCTTCAGGTTCTCCACCGCTTCGAAATGGTTCTCAGGATCAAAAATGAACTTTTGTCTTATTTAAGTGAACTGGGAACAGAAGGAAGGCTCATACGCCTTCAAATGAATGAACTCCTTTCTGACATAGAAGAGGAAGCCATGCTGATCATTAGGGATTACTCCCATATCCGTGATATCAAGCCGTTTGATATCCTCCACAAATTCCAGGAGCTGGTTCATTCCGAAGTGCTGGATGACACAGTCCTTCTAAAACTGCTTGGCTACAATGGCTTTATTCATTTGGATGATGGTGTCTGCCCGCGTGGTTATAGGGTATTGAACAAAATACCGAGGCTGCCGATTGTCATCATTGAAAACCTGGTCACCAACTTTGAAATTTTACCGAATATCCTGAAAGCGGATGTAGGGACACTTGATGATGTTGAAGGAATCGGGGAAGTGAGGGCCCGCAAGATTAAGCAGGGATTAAAATTGATCAGGGAGCAAACCTTTGCTGACAGGCAGTTGTAGGTAATTTGTCATATTTATACTCTTGTGTTAGAATATGTATTTTTAAAATTGACACTGCCGGTATTAAGTGGTAGCCTTTTTTAAAAGGCTGAGAGCGTAGAATGTTATACCAATATAACAAAAACATATCATTTTGATTACATTCAAAAAATATTGCGATTTTATACGTTTCAAAAATAGGAAATTGTTTATAATGAGTAGGAGGAGGTGAGGGGATGTTAAAGAGAATCGTTCAAGCATGTTTCCTTATACTTGGAGGAACATTAGGAATTTTTCTTCTTCCCGATTTACTTACATTAATCAATCTGTCAGATGAACCGTTATTAAACAACCCTTATATAACTGCAATCTTAGGAGCTATTATTTTTTATATATTAACTTTCTGGGCAGTTACGTATGTGGAGAACTTTATTAAGTGGTTTGAAGATTCACTGGTGAGAGCACCGGTGACTGATATTCTGTTTGGGAGCTTGGGTTTAATTCTCGGATTATTCGTTGCTTATCTCTTCGGAATTCCTTTTAATTCAATGGAGATCCCGATAGTGAATACAGTCGTGCCGATTTTACTGACCCTGCTGCTTGGATACCTTGGGTTCCAGGTGGGCTTCAAGAAAAGGGATGAGCTGATCAACCTATTTTCAATGGGGAATAAAGCGAAAAAGAAAGGTACGGAAGATGAAATCGAATCTCCTGAAAAGACGCTTAAAATTCTTGATACCAGTGTTATTATTGACGGACGAATCGCTGATATCTGCCAGACGGGGTTCCTTGAAGGCATTATAGTAATCCCGCAGTTCGTTTTGGAAGAACTACAGCATATTGCCGATTCCTCAGATGTACTAAAGAGGAACCGGGGCAGACGGGGCCTTGATATACTGAACCGGATACAAAAAGAGCTTCCGATTGAAGTCCAGATCTATGAAGGGGACTTCGAGGAGATCCAGGAAGTGGACAGCAAGCTGGTCAAGCTGGCTAAAATCACGAACGGAATTGTCGTTACAAACGACTTTAACTTAAATAAAGTATGTGACTTGCAAAGTGTGCAGGTCTTGAATATCAACGATTTGGCAAATGCCGTGAAACCTGTGGTCCTGCCTGGGGAAGAGCTGCGCGTCCAGGTCATCAAGGATGGGAAAGAGCAGAAGCAGGGTATTGCATACCTTGATGACGGCACAATGATTGTCGTTGAAGAAGGCAGGAATTACATCGGTAAAAGTATTGAGGTTCTTGTGACAAGTGTGCTTCAGACGTCTGCCGGAAGAATGATCTTTGCTAAACCGAAACAATTGGAAAAAGCGTTATAACGAAATAATGAAAATAACAGCATGGTAAACCGGCGGTGGCTAATGTACTCTGGAAGGAGTTCTGTCACCGCCTTTTTATCAGTCTGAGGGAGATAGGAGTCTACATATGAAATACCAGGTAATCATCCCGGCAGCTGGACAGGGGAAACGTATGAAAGCCGGGAAGAACAAGCTGCTGCTTGAGCTTGATGAGCGTCCCATTCTTATCCATACGTTAGAGGTGTTTGAACGGGACACTGATTGTGAAGGAGTCATCCTTGCTGTGCATGAAGATGATAAAGCAGCATTAGAAAAATTAGCTGACATTCATGGCTTGTCGAAGATAAAGGAAATGGTGTTCGGCGGTAAAGAGCGGCAGGACAGTGTTTATAATGCACTGAAGACCGTTGAAAAGGCAGAAATGGTTCTTGTCCATGATGGGGCCCGTCCGTTCATTGCAGAATACGTCATTAAAGAGTTGTTGAAAGAAGCCGGAAATAGAGGAGCGGCCATTGCAGCGGCTCCTGTCAAGGATACAATCAAAAAGGCGGAAGGCGGCATTGTCCAGGAAACCATTGAACGTTCTGGCTTGTGGCAGGTCCAGACTCCGCAGGCTTTCCGGATCGACCTTTTAATGGAGGCACACAGGAGAGCGCAACAGGAAGACTTTACAGGTACTGATGATGCCTCGCTTGTCGAGCGTCTGGGTGAGGAAGTCGGAATTGTGGAGAGTGACTATGATAATATTAAGATAACCACGCCGGAGGATTTATACTTTGCTGAGGCAATCCTCGCGAAGAGAAGGCAAATATAGTTTTGAAAGGAAGTTTGATCATGTTCAGGATCGGACAAGGATTTGATGTTCATCAATTGGCGGAAGGAAGACCGCTGATCATCGGGGGGATCACCATCCCTTATGAAAAGGGCCTGCTTGGCCACTCTGATGCAGATGTGCTTCTGCATACAGTGGCAGACGCCTGTTTAGGCACCATAGCAGCAGGCGATATTGGGAAGCACTTCCCGGATACAGACCCGGAATTCAAAGACGCAGATTCAGGTAAGCTCTTGAGTCATGTTTGGAATCTGGTAAAAGAGGCAGGCTATGAACTGGCGAATATCGACTGCACCATTATTGCGCAAATGCCAAAAATGGCCCCCTACATCACCCAAATGAGAGAAAGAATTGCAGAACTTTTGGAAGCGGATTTATCGCAGGTGAATGTGAAAGCAACCACTTCGGAGAAACTGGGATTCACCGGCCGTGGAGAAGGAATTGCTGCGCAGGCTACTGTGCTGGTGGTTAAGAAATCTACCTGATGACAGTGGTACGGCTGGCAGTGCCAGGGTTATAACAGATTAGGTTATGTTCAGGCATATTAAGATAATTCCTTATCCTAATAATATATAAGATACTTAAAAAGCTTGTGCTGTATAGATTTAAACTTGTACTGTTTACGCGGATAACTCCTGCAGCGAAAAACACCGAACTTTTTCTTAAATGGCAAAAATAATGAACTATTTTTACTGTCAGAACAAGAATATAACTTTATTCAACTATTCAACGATGATAAAATATTGCAGAGATACTGAGAATCGAGGAGGAAATACTCATGACAAACGAAATCAGAGTGCGTTATGCTCCGAGTCCGACTGGACATTTACATATCGGTAATGCGAGAACAGCGCTCTTTAACTATCTATATGCCCGCAGTACCGGTGGAAAGTTCGTTATCAGGGTGGAAGATACAGACGAGAAGCGAAATATTGAAGGCGGCGAAGAAAGCCAGCTGAAATATTTGCAATGGCTCGGCATTGACTGGGATGAGAGTGTTGATAAGGGCGGCGAGTATGGACCATACCGCCAATCAGAAAGAAACCACATCTATAGCAAGTACTACCAGGAACTTTTAGATAAAGGGCTGGCTTATAAATGCTACTGTACAGAAGAAGAACTTGAAGCTGAGCGTGAAGCACAGCAGGCAAGAGGAGAGATGCCAAGGTACTCCGGAAAGTGCGCCAACCTTTCCAAGGAAGAGCAAGAGAAGCTGGCAGCAGAAGGACGCCAGCCGAGCATCCGCTTCAAAGTGCCTGCTGGAAAAGTATACAAATTTGATGATATCGTAAAAGGCGATGTATCGTTCGAATCCGATGGAATCGGCGATTTCGTTATCGTAAAGAAAAATGGAATCCCTACTTATAACTTTGCTGTTGCGGTTGATGACTATCTTATGAAGATCACTCATGTCCTTCGCGGAGATGACCATATTTCCAATACCCCGAAGCAATTGATGATCTTTGAAGCATTCGAATGGGAAGCGCCAATATACGGTCATATGACATTGATTGTAAACGAAAATCGCAAGAAGCTGAGCAAGCGTGACGAAACAATCATTCAGTTCATTGAGCAGTACAAAGAGCTTGGATATCTGCCTGAAGCGTTATTCAACTTTATTGCATTATTGGGCTGGTCTCCAAAAGGCGAAGAAGAGCTGTTCAGCAAAGAGCAGTTCATTGACATCTTTGATCCGGAGCGTTTATCAACATCCCCGGCTGTATTCGATAAACAGAAGCTGCTTTGGGTGAATAATCAATACATGAAGAACCTTGATCTTGAACAGGTTGCTGCGCTGGCAATCCCCCATTTGGTGAAGGCGGGCAAAATCAGTGAAGGACCTTCAGATGGAGAAAGAGAATGGGCACTTAAATTGATTGCCCTATACCAAGAGCAAATGAGCTTTGGTGCGGAAATCGTAGAGCTTTCAGAAATGTTCTTCAAGAATGATATCGAGTACGAAGAGGATGCGAAAGAGGTCCTCGCCGAAGAACAGGTGCCGGAAGTGTTAAGAGCTTTTGTTCTTGAGCTCGACCAGCTTGAAGACTACGAAGCAGCCGGTATCAAAAAATCAATCAAAGCGGTCCAGAAGTCGACTGGGCAAAAAGGGAAGAAGCTGTTCATGCCGATCCGTGCAGCGGTTACTGGCCAGACCCACGGTCCTGAGCTTCCGAATGCAATCGAGTTATTAGGGAAAGATAAAGTAAAACATCGAATTGAGAGTCTTTTGGGTTAACATTTGCTCCAGAATGTAATATATTAAAAGTATTAAACATGAATAAGCAAAAAGTGTTGATGAGGAGAAGTAAAGAAGCGAAGCTTTTCAGAGAGAACCACCATCGGCTGAAAGTGGTTTAAGCCTCTCGTTTCTTGAAATGCACCTCTGAGTCCTTTATTGAAGATAGTATGTAAAGGCGGCTTCCTTCCGTTACAGGGGATTAAAGTTGGGAAAAACTAAGCGTTTTACCTAAACAGAGTGGAACCGCGCCGAAGCGCCTCTGTCTTATGGACAGGGGCGCTTTTTTTGTTTTTTAAAAGGACCATTCCTTCCGTTGGATAGTAAAGATGATTTCCGTTCCAAGTGCGCTACTCCGCGGAGCTGACAGTGCACTAAAAAGCGGAAGCTGCCATTCTGGGCAAACGAAGCGAGCCGATGCTGCCTAATCGCAAAGAGAGTAAGGAAGCCCTCCAGCAGCTGAGCCTTGGAGGTGGATACGCAAGGAGAATGACCGCAGCCTGCCAGCTGGTAGGTTTGTTCCAGCAGGATGGACCATCGGCCGCTGGAGCTGGAAGAGTCCCGCTGATCCCGCAGGAGTCGGGCAGCTTCCGCCCCATTCACCTTAGGCAATGACACGTATCTCTCTTTTGAGAAATCAGTTTTTATAAATACACCCGGAAACAGTTAGGTTCAACTTTTTGGTTTCAAGTGAGCTTAAAGTATGGAATCAGGCTTTTTATAATCATATTTTTAAAAAAATCGGGATGAAAGAAAGGAGGGGGACGCAAGTGTTTAAGCATCTTAGAGAAGATATACAGACTGTATTTGACCAGGATCCGGCAGCCCGCAACTCGCTGGAGGTCATTTTGACTTATTCAGGACTGCATGCGATTTGGGCACACAGGCTGGCCCATGCATTTTATAAACGAAAATTCTATTTTATCGCCAGAGTGATCTCCCAGGTAAGCCGCTTTTTCACTGGTGTTGAAATCCACCCCGGTGCAGTGATCGGCAGACGGTTTTTCATTGACCATGGGATGGGCGTCGTCATCGGCGAGACATGTGAGATCGGTGAAAATGTAACGATCTTCCAAGGGGTCACTCTTGGTGGAACAGGAAAGGAAAAAGGTAAACGCCATCCGACCATCAAGGATAACGCTCTTGTTGCCACAGGTGCGAAAGTACTAGGGTCTATCGTTGTTGGAGAGAATTCTAAGGTAGGGGCAGGCTCGGTAGTTTTAAAGGATGTCCCTCCCAATTCGACAGTGGTCGGCATTCCGGGCAGGGTCGTCATAAAAGACGGCGTAAAGGTGAAAGAGAAAGACTTCAATCATACTGATCTTCCAGATCCTGTGGCAGATCGATGCAATGACTTGGAAATTCAAATACTGACATTGAAGAAAATGCTCGCAGAAGCACAACAGAAAGGGGATATCCGCCAAGATGACCATTAAAATTTACAACACACTCACAAGGAAAAAAGAAGAATTCAAACCGCTGGACGAAGGAAAGGTAAAGATGTATGTCTGCGGTCCGACAGTATACAATTATATTCATATAGGAAATGCCCGCCCCGCAATCGTCTTTGATACCGTCCATCGCTATTTTGAATATCGCGGCTATGATGTCAACTTTGTATCAAACTTCACAGATGTTGATGACAAGCTGATCAAGGCGGCAAACGAACTTGGTGAAGACGTGCCAGCCATTGCTGAGCGGTTTATTGAGGCCTACCATGAAGACACTGGTGCTCTTGGATGCCAGAAAGCAGATGTCCATCCGCGAGTAACAGAAAACATGGATATCATAATAGATTTCATCCAGGCATTGATAGACAAAGAATATGCCTATGAATCGAAGGGTGATGTTTATTACAGGACAAGGAAATTTGAAGGCTACGGTAAGCTCTCGCATCAATCTATCGATGAATTGAAAGTCGGAGCGCGGATCGAGGCGGGAGACAAAAAGGAAGACCCGCTTGATTTCGTGCTTTGGAAAGCAGCGAAAGAGGGAGAAATCTTCTGGGAGAGTCCATGGGGCCAAGGCCGTCCGGGTTGGCATATTGAGTGCTCGGCTATGGCCAAGAAGTATCTGGGAGAAACGATTGATATCCATGCAGGCGGACAGGACTTGGCCTTCCCCCATCATGAAAATGAAATCGCTCAGTCAGAAGCATTGAATAACCAAACATTTGCACGTTATTGGATGCATAACGGATACATTAATATTGATAATGAAAAGATGTCTAAGTCCCTTGGGAACTTTGTTCTCGTTCATGACATTATCAAAGAACAGGATCCGCAAGTCCTCCGGTTTTTCATGTTGTCCGTCCACTACAGGCATCCGATCAACTACAATCTTGAACTGTTGGACAATGCCAAGACAGGTCTGGACCGCTTGAAGACATCTTATGAAAACCTGAAGCATAGAAGGGATTCTTCCGCGGAGCTGACGGATAATAATAATGAGTGGTTTGAAAAAATTGCTATACTGAAAGAACAGTTCATCAGTGAAATGGATGATGACTTTAATACAGCCAACGGTATTTCTGTGCTATTCGAGTTGTCCAGGCAGGCAAATTATTATCTCATGGAAAAGAACACATCCGTTATAGTGATTGATGATTTCATGAGACACTTCCAGGAGTTCTTCGAGGTTCTGGGCCTGAAGCTTGAAGAGGCAGAATTGCTTGATGAAGAAATCGAAGAAATGATCAACCAGCGGAACCAGGCAAGAAAAGACAGGAAATTCCAGCTTGCAGATGAACTGCGAGATAAGTTGAAAGATATGAATATCATTCTGGAAGATACGGCTCAGGGAACACGCTGGAAAAGAGGGTAATCATGTTATATCAGCAGAATGAAAATATAGATGCCAAACAAATGAATGCTCTTGCACTGGCCTACATGGGGGATGCCGTATATGAAACATATGTGCGGCAGTTCCTTCTCCAGTCAGGGAGGGTAAAACCAAACCAGCTGCACCGTGCCGCAACAGGATATGTTTCAGCCAAGGCCCAGGCTGCGGCACTTAAAGTAATATCAGACCAAGAACTTCTTTCGGAGGAGGAAATGGCCATTGTCCGCAGGGGGCGTAATGCCAAGTCCGGCACTATTCCGAAGAATACCGATGTACAGACTTACAGATACAGTACAGCTTTCGAAGCATTAATCGGCTACTTGTTTTTGCAAAACCGGAAGGAACGGCTTGAGGAACTGATACAACAGACTTTAGATAATAATATTAATCACCAGAAAGGAGGATCATGATGGACAGTGAATTTATTGCAGGGAGAAACCCTGTCATAGAGGCCTTGAAATCAGGCCGCGATATCAACAAAATCTGGATTGCAGAAGGCTCACAAAAAGGATCGATGGGACAAATCACCAAGTTGGCAAAAGAAAAGAAGGTTCTGGTCCAGTTTGTTCCGAAACAGAAAATCGAGGGAATGGTCAAGGAGAACCATCAGGGGGTTGTCGCATCAGTAGCCGCTTACCAGTATGCAGAAATGGACGAGCTGTATGCGAGAGCTGAACAAAAGGGTGAGACACCTTTCTTCCTGATGCTTGATGAACTTGAAGATCCCCATAACCTGGGGTCGATTATGAGAACGGCAGATGCTTCCGGTGTCCATGGGATCATCATTCCAAAAAGAAGAGCAGTAGGGCTTACAGCTACAGTAGCAAAAGCATCGACGGGGGCGATTGAACATATCCCTGTAGCAAGGGTCACCAACCTGGCACAGACTATTGATGAATTGAAGGAAAAGGGCCTCTGGGTAGCGGGAACGGATGCGAAAGGTGCGGATGACTACCGCAGGCTGGATGGAGATTTGCCGATATGCCTTGTCATCGGCAGTGAAGGGAAAGGAATCGGCCGTTTGATAAGAGATAAATGTGATTTTCTTATTAAAATGCCTATGGTTGGGCATGTGACATCATTGAATGCATCTGTCGCAGCCAGCATTCTGATGTATGAGGTATACCGCAAACGCCATCCTTTAGGGGAGTAAGAAGATGAACATTCTCCTCGTGGATGGATACAATATCATTGGGGCCTGGCCGGAGCTTAGGGATCTGAAAAACAAAGACCTTGCTGCAGCCAGGGACCGCCTGGTGGAATGTATGGCTGAGTATCAAGGGTATACCGGTTACAGAGTTATTGTTATCTTCGATGCTCACTATGTAACAGGTATTGAAAGAAAATATAAGAATTATAAAGTGGATGTATTTTATACGAGAGAAAACGAGACTGCAGATGAAAGAATAGAGAAACTGGCGATAGAACTCAATAATATAAAAACACAAATCCATGTTGCTACCTCCGACTTTACGGAACAATGGGCCATATTCGGGCAGGGTGCATTGAGGAAATCAGCGCGGGAACTTTTTAATGAGTGGCAGTCCATCCAGAAAAAAATTGAAAAAAATGTCAAGAAAACTGTGGAGAGGAAGCCTTCATCGAAGATCACTCTTACAGAAGAAGTGGCAGAAATTTTTGAAAAATGGCGCCGGGGACAGCAATGACCTGTTGACGCTTTCAAAAATAGTGCTGTATAATATTGTCTATCTATTGTTTGCGCGAGGAGGATATGTGTGGACATTCACAGCAGCACAGGAGAACTGAAAACTCTATTAGAGACAATGGACGACGAAGCCGTGATTGAGATGGTTCACCAGGGAGAAAGCGAAGCGCTGGATTTCCTTATTAAGAAATATCGGAATTTTGTGAGAGCGAAAGCGAGATCCTATTTTCTGATTGGCGCTGACAAAGAGGATATTGTACAGGAAGGCATGATAGGACTGTACAAAGCAATACGTGATTATAAAGAGGATAAACTGACCTCTTTTAAAGCATTTGCCGAGCTGTGCATTACCAGGCAGATCATCACGGCAATCAAGACAGCGACACGCCAAAAACATATACCGCTGAATTCCTATGTGTCATTGGACAAGCCTATTTATGATGAAGAATCGGACAGGACTCTTCTGGATGTCATAACCGGGGCCAAAATAACCAATCCCGAAGAGTTGATCATCAACCGGGAAGAGTTTGACAGTATGGAAGACAAGATGGCAGAACTTTTGAGTGACCTTGAGAGGAAAGTCTTATCGCTTTATCTTGACGGCCAATCCTATCAGGAGATCTCAGAAGAGTTGAACCGCCATGTGAAGTCGATAGACAATGCTCTACAGAGAGTCAAACGCAAGCTGGAAAGGTATTTGGAAGTAAGGGAAATCACCTTATAGTGCTCCCGATGCCGTATTGACACAAAAACACCTCCATGTTATTTTTGATAGGACTTACTTAGTATGAAAAAATAGCAGGTGAAGTTAATGAGCAGCAAAGTTGTTTTGGCTTGCAATGAATGTGGTTCCCGTAACTATACCGCTCCTAATAATAGAAGCGGCAAGCAAGATAGATTAGAGTTGAAAAAGTTCTGCAGTACATGCAATGCCCACACAATCCATAGAGAAACAAAGTAGAATAAAAAGCGGGAACGGCCGATCAGCGCCGTACGGATTGGAGTCTGCTAGCCTTTGGGGCGCTGCAGCTGACATCGAGATGGACGCCCGGTGATATATACAAGTTGGAGGTAACAACAGATGTTCAAATTCTTTAGCAATGTCTCATCAGAGATGAAAAAGGTAAGCTGGCCGAAACGCAAGGAGCTTACACGTTACACAATCACTGTCATTTCTACTGTTATTTTTGTTGCACTTTTCTTTACAGTTATTGATTTGGGGATCTCTGAACTTATTCGTCTTATTCCTGGCAGATAAAGCCTTTTAGTAGAAATTTGATTTCGCCATAATTACGAAATGCAGAATGCGTTGTATATAGAGATAGAATTCATGGTATAATGACATTTAATAGCGCAAAACTTCTAGGAACCCGTTGAAAACCGGGTTTTTTCATTTGGGTTAAAAAAATATTCCGATTATATGATATTTAGAGGAGGGACGGACGTTTAGTCCTAATAAATGGAGAAGAATTGGTATGTAGTCCATACTTACTCAGGTTATGAGAATAAAGTAAAAGCAAACTTGGAAAAACGAGTTGAATCAATGGGAATGCAAGACAAAATTTTTCGTGTAGTCGTACCCGAAGAAGAAGAAACAGAAATTAAAAACGGCAAGAAAAAAGTCGTCAAAAAGAAAGTATTCCCTGGTTATGTAATTGTCGAAATAGTTATGACGGATGATTCATGGTATGTTGTCCGCAATACTCCTGGAGTAACAGGTTTTGTTGGCTCTACAGGTTCAGGTTCGAAGCCGACCCCGCTTCTGCCTGAAGAAGTGAACACGCTGCTTAAGCAGATGGGTATGGTAGAAAAGAGACTCGACATAAACTTCGAACTAGGCGAAACTGTTACAGTGACAGAGGGGCCTTTTGCCAACTTCACAGGGCAGATCGAAGAAATCGATGCAGCCAAAGCAAAAGTCAAGGTATTGGTTAATATGTTTGGCCGTGAAACTCCGGTAGAGTTGGAATTTACACAAATTGATAAATTATAATCTAAAAGAACTTGAAATTAGATTGGAAAAGTGATAATATTTCATAAGTCAGTCTGTCTCTGCGAGAGACTGCTGTACTACAAATTAAGTTCTTTATGTTGATAAAGACATTTTCTAAATTGAGTGGGAGGGCAATATTGGCCCTATTACCACATCACGGACTTTAAGGAGGTGTGTCTCGTGGCTAAAAAAGTAGTTAAAGTTGTTAAGTTGCAAATCCCTGCTGGTAAAGCGAATCCAGCGCCGCCGGTTGGTCCAGCGCTTGGTCAAGCTGGTGTTAATATCATGGGATTCTGTAAGGAGTTTAATGCTCGCACAGCTGATCAAGCTGGCTTGATTATCCCTGTTGAAATTTCGGTATTTGAAGACCGTTCATTTACATTCATCACTAAAACTCCACCTGCTGCAGTTTTACTTAAAAAAGCAGCTGGTATCGAGTCAGGTTCAGGTGAACCAAACCGTAACAAAGTTGCAACGGTTAAACGTGACAAAGTACGTGAAATCGCTGAAACAAAAATGCCTGACTTAAACGCTGCAAGCGTTGAAGCGGCTATGTTAATGGTTGAAGGTACTGCGCGCAGCATGGGTATTGTCATCGAAGACTAATACCTGATTAGTTGAATGTGCATGTTGGACGAGGTTGCGATGATGAAATGGTTGTTTCACTCGCAACCTTTATTCGTGGGAGGTTATTCCGCTAAAACCACAATCAAGGAGGAAATAATAATGGCTAACAAAGGTAAGAAATATCTTGAAGCTCAAAAGCTGGTAGACCGTTCTCAAGCTTATAATGTTGCTGAAGCGGTTGAACTAGTGAAAAAGACAAACTTCGCTAAGTTTGATGCATCTGTAGAAGTGGCTTTCCGTCTTGGGGTAGACACTCGTAAAAACGACCAGCAAATCCGTGGAGCAGTTGTGCTTCCGCACGGAACTGGTAAAACTCAAAAGGTTCTTGTATTCGCTAAAGGCGAAAAAGCAAAAGAAGCAGAAGCTGCTGGCGCTGACTTCGTAGGCGATGCAGATCTAATCGCGAAAATCAACCAAGGCTGGTTCGATTTCGATGTCATCGTTGCTACACCTGACATGATGGGTGAAGTTGGTAAACTCGGACGTGTACTTGGACCAAAAGGTTTAATGCCGAACCCTAAAACAGGAACTGTAACTTTCGATGTTGAAAGAGCGGTTAATGAAATCAAAGCTGGTAAAGTGGAATACCGTGCTGACAAAGCTGGTAACGTACATGTTCCAATTGGTAAAGTATCATTTGATACTGACAAGCTTGTTGAGAATTTCACTACAATGTACGATACAATGCTTAAAGCGAAACCAGCTGCAGCTAAAGGAACTTACGTGAAAAACGTAGCTGTTACTTCAACGATGGGTCCTGGAGTAAAAGTAGATCCTTCAACATTCGCTGTAAAATAATTTAAATTTGATATTGACTTAACTGATTGAATGGTATACAATTCATTCTGTTGTTAAAAAATAAATAACATTTGTACCGTAGACAGCAGGGGCTGCATAGCTTAAATTCCTGCCGAGGTAATTGCGATATAACGAATCAATCATTCGTGTGCAATGCCTTCATGTCTATTAGCGATATGAAGGCATTTTTTATTGTGATAGACCGGTATGAATGTTCATCAGAAATCTACAGGAGGTGTAATGATGAGCAGCATTCTTGAACAAAAGAAACAAATCGTTGATGAAATCTCAGACAAGATGAAGAACAGTGTATCTACTATCATCGTAGATTACCGTGGACTTGATGTATCTGAGGTTACTGAACTTCGTAAACAACTTCGTGAAGCTGGCATCGACTTCAAAGTATACAAAAATACAATGACGCGTCGTGCAGCAGAAGCAGCTGGTTTCGAAGGTTTAAATGAAGTATTGACTGGACCGAACGCAATCGCGTTCAGTACAGAAGAGGTTGTGGCTCCAGCGAAGATTCTTAACAACTTTGCTAAAGATCACGAAGCTCTTGAAATTAAAGCGGGTATCATCGAAGGTACAGTAACTTCTGTTGAAGAAGTTAAAGCAATCGCTGAACTTCCATCTCGCGAAGGTCTTCTTTCCATGCTTCTCAGCGTGCTTCAAGCACCAATGCGCAACTTCGCATTGGCTACGAAAGCAGTTGCGGATCAAAAAGAAGAGCAAGGCGCTTAATCCTGCAAGTTAACTTGCAGAAAAAAACTAAACTAACGTTATAATATAGGAGGAAATATAAAATGAGTAAAGAGCAAATTATCGATGCTATCAAAGAAATGTCTGTTCTTGAATTAAACGATCTTGTAAAAGCTATTGAAGAAGAATTTGGTGTAACCGCTGCTGCTCCTGTAGCAATGGGCGCTGCTGCTGGCGGAGACGCTGCTGCAGAGAAAACTGAATTCGACGTTATCCTTGAGAGCGCTGGTTCTCAAAAAATCAAGGTTATCAAAGTGGTTCGTGAAATCACTGGCCTTGGTCTTAAAGAAGCGAAGGAAGTTGTTGATAACACTCCTAAAGCTCTTAAAGAAGGTATTTCTAAAGAGGAAGCTGAAGAACTTAAAGCTAAACTTGAAGAAGTTGGAGCTGGCGTAGAAGTTAAGTAATTCACGACAGATTTTAAAGCTCGCTTATATAGCGGGCTTTTTTGTTCTGTTGGTTGGTATATCCCGCACATAATTCAGGTTGGGTTTCAGTACGTTGCTGAACACTCCGGATGGGAGGCTTTTAATGACAAATCATTATTATTCCCGTACGCCTGAGGTGGAAAGTGACCCTCAGAGTATAGAAGCGGTATTGAGAGAATTTACATTTCGTTTAAAGACAGACCATGGTGTCTTTTCAAAAAATGAGATTGATTTTGGATCCCGGCTCCTGATTGACTCTTTTGCGGAAAATGAGGTTGCAGGGCCGCTGCTTGACGTGGGTTGTGGTTATGGGCCGGTTGGACTTTCAATGGCGAAAGCATTTCCGGAACGGACTGTGCATATGGTCGATGTCAATGAGAGGGCGCTTGGACTTGCAGAGGAAAATGCGGGCGCCAATGGTATTTTCAATGTTTCGATATATGAAAGCAGCTGCTTTAAGAATGTCATTGACAAGAACTTCTCGGCCATCCTGACAAACCCGCCGATAAGAGCAGGGAAAATGGTTGTCCATGAGATCCTGGAAGACAGTTATCATCACCTGATCGAAGGCGGAGAGTTGTGGGTCGTCATTCAGAAGAAGCAAGGTGCAGCCTCTGCGCAGAAAAAGATGGAAGAAGTCTTCGGAAATTCAGAGGTGGCAGCGAAGAAAAAAGGCTATCAGATTTTAAAATCTGTAAAAGAAAATTAATTGACGTAATATAGGGGCTATGTTAGTATTATAAAATGCAAAAATATTATTTTCCGGAATTATGCCCATATGTATAAAGTATGGTATTTTTGGAAAAGATTATAAAATAATAGCTCGTTATGTGGAAAATGAGGTTTTATGGAGTAAAACCCTTTTTCTTTTTGTCTTATGGCAGAGTGGTTGTGCTGCTATAAGACCAATAGAGGCAACCAAAACGTTTGATTTGAGGGGTGAATCAGTTGACAGGTCAACTAGTTCAGTATGGACGACACCGCCAACGCAGAAGTTTTGCGCGTATCAGTGAAGTATTAGATTTACCAAATTTAATCGAAATTCAAACATCCTCCTATCAATGGTTTCTTGATGAGGGATTAAGAGAGATGTTTCGCGACATTTCTCCGATTGAGGACTTCACTGGTAATCTTTCCTTGGAGTTTATTGACTACAGCCTGGGAGAGCCAAAGTACTCGGTGGAAGAATCAAAAGAGCGAGATGTAACATATTCAGCGCCGTTAAGAGTGAAGGTCCGTTTGTTAAACAAGGAAACCGGCGAAGTCAAGGACCAGGATGTATTCATGGGTGATTTTCCGTTGATGACAGATACGGGGACGTTCGTAATCAATGGTGCGGAACGCGTTATCGTTTCACAGCTTGTTCGTTCTCCAAGTGTGTACTTCAGCGGCAAAATGGACAAAAACGGCAAGAAGGGCTTCACGGCTACCGTTATCCCAAACCGCGGTGCGTGGCTGGAATATGAAACAGATGCGAAAGATGTAGTGCATGTGCGTATCGACCGCACACGTAAGTTGCCGGTTACGGTTCTTTTACGTGCACTTGGGTTTGGTTCTGATCAAGAAATCATCGATTTGATTGGTGATAATGAGTATATCCGGAATACACTCGAAAAGGACAATACAGAGGGTATCGAGAAAGCGCTTCTTGAAATCTATGAGCGTCTTCGTCCGGGTGAGCCGCCTACAGTTGAAAACGCCAAGAGTCTATTAGTTTCACGTTTCTTTGATCCTAAGAGATATGATCTTGCGAATGTAGGGCGCTACAAAATGAACAAAAAGCTGCATATCAAAAATCGTCTTTTCGGACAGACTCTAGCTGAGACACTTGCGGATCCGGAAACGGGCGAAATTGTAGCAGAAAAGGGCACCGTGCTTGACCGCCGTGCTCTTGATAAGATCATCCCATACCTGGAAAACGGTATCGGTTTCAAAACTTACCAGCAATCAGGCGGAGTTTTGGAAGAAGATGTCATTCTTCAATCTATTAAAATTTACTCTCCGAACGAAGAGGGAGAAAAAGAGATCAATGTTATCAGTAATGCGTTTGTTGAAGAGGAAATCAAGAACATTACACCTGCTGATATCATTTCTTCCATCAGTTACTTCTTTAACTTGCTTCACGGAGTCGGCGACACAGATGATATTGACCACTTAGGTAACAGGCGTCTTCGTTCTGTTGGTGAATTGCTTCAAAATCAATTCAGAATCGGTCTTTCCCGTATGGAGCGTGTAGTGCGTGAAAGAATGTCCATTCAGGATGCCAACACGATCACTCCGCAGCAATTGATCAATATCCGGCCGGTTATTGCTTCAATTAAAGAGTTCTTTGGAAGCTCGCAGCTTTCCCAGTTCATGGACCAAACCAATCCGCTTGCCGAGTTGACTCATAAAAGACGTCTTTCAGCATTGGGACCTGGTGGCCTGACTCGAGAGCGTGCAGGATTCGAAGTTCGTGACGTTCATTACTCCCACTATGGGCGTATGTGTCCGATCGAAACTCCTGAGGGTCCGAATATTGGATTGATTAACTCTTTGTCCTCTTTTGCAAAAGTGAACCGTTTTGGATTCATTGAAACACCTTACCGCCGTGTCGACCCTGACACAGGAAAGGTGACAAACCGCATGGATTACTTGACTGCGGATGAGGAAGATAACTATGTAGTGGCACAGGCGAATGCCCGTTTGAGTGATGACGGTTCATTCCTTGATGATGAAGTCATCGCGCGTTTCCGCGGTGAGAACACCGTTGTTAAACGTGAGCGGATCGATTACATGGATGTATCACCTAAACAGGTTGTTTCTGCTGCAACAGCATGTATACCGTTCCTTGAGAACGATGACTCGAACCGTGCCCTCATGGGAGCGAACATGCAGCGTCAAGCAGTGCCGCTTATGAACCCGGAATCCCCTATCGTAGGGACAGGGATGGAGCACGTGTCCGCTAAGGATTCAGGTGCTGCTGTTATTTGTAAGCATGAAGGTATTGTGGAGCGTGTAGAAGCGAAACAAGTCTGGGTACGCCAGATCAAAGAAATTGATGGCCAGGAAGTAAAAGGCGATCTAAATAAATATAGAATGCAGAAGTTCATCCGTTCCAATCAAGGAACTTGTTACAATCAACGCCCGATCGTAAGCGAAGGCGACCGTGTGACAAAAGGTGAAATTCTTGCAGATGGTCCTTCAATGGAAAAAGGTGAACTTGCTCTTGGACGTAACGTCATGGTTGGTTTCATGACTTGGGACGGCTATAACTATGAGGATGCAATCATCATGAGTGAACGCCTGGTCAAAGATGACGTTTATACCTCCATCCATATTGAAGAATACGAATCCGAATCCAGAGATACAAAACTTGGACCGGAAGAAATCACAAGGGATATCCCGAATGTCGGTGAAGATGCTCTTCGTAATCTTGATGAGCGCGGGATCATCCGCATCGGTGCCGAAGTCAAAGATGGTGACCTTCTAGTAGGTAAAGTAACGCCTAAGGGGGTAACGGAACTTACAGCAGAAGAAAGATTATTGCATGCCATCTTCGGTGAAAAGGCGCGTGAAGTCCGCGATACTTCTCTTCGTGTACCTCATGGCGGCGGCGGTATCGTCTTGGATGTCAAAGTCTTCAACCGTGAAGACGGAGATGAGCTTCCTCCTGGTGTGAACCAGCTGGTCCGTGCCTATATCGTTCAGAAGCGTAAGATTTCTGAAGGGGATAAGATGGCCGGACGACATGGTAACAAGGGTGTTATCTCACGTATTCTTCCTGAGGAAGATATGCCGTTCCTTCCAGACGGAACACCGATCGATATCATGTTGAATCCGCTTGGGGTTCCTTCCCGTATGAATATCGGGCAGGTACTTGAGCTTCATCTTGGTATGGCTGCAAGGTATCTTGGTATCCACGTAGCATCCCCGGTATTTGATGGTGCACGTGAGGAAGATGTCTGGGCAACGATTGAAGAAGCAGGAATGGCGAGAGATGCCAAGACTGTCCTTTATGACGGCCGTTCTGGTGAACCGTTTGATAACCGTGTATCAGTGGGTATCATGTACATGATCAAACTGGCTCACATGGTTGACGATAAGCTTCATGCCCGTTCCACCGGACCATACTCACTTGTTACACAGCAGCCATTGGGCGGTAAAGCTCAATTCGGCGGACAGCGTTTCGGTGAGATGGAGGTATGGGCACTTGAAGCATACGGTGCCGCATATACATTGCAAGAAATCCTTACAGTTAAATCTGATGATGTTGTCGGCCGTGTGAAGACATATGAAGCGATTGTCAAAGGTGAAAATGTACCTGAACCAGGAGTCCCTGAATCATTCAAAGTATTGATTAAAGAACTTCAAAGCTTAGGTATGGACGTTAAGATCCTTTCAAGCAACGACGAGGAAATCGAAATGCGTGACTTGGAAGATGAAGAGGAATCACAGCAGGCAGATACTTTAAATATCGCAGACAAGGATGAACAGGAATCCGAAACCGTTGGGTCAAAAGAGTAATCGGATTCTGAAGCAATTAGGGTTAGAACCTGTAGATTAAAAGGGAGGTAGGCCCCTTGCTAGATGTTAATAACTTTGAATATATGAAAATCGGCCTTGCATCACCTGATAAGATTCGTTCTTGGTCATTTGGTGAAGTCAAGAAGCCGGAAACAATCAATTATCGTACACTTAAACCAGAAAAAGACGGCTTGTTCTGTGAGCGCATTTTCGGACCTACAAAGGACTGGGAATGCCACTGCGGTAAATACAAGCGCGTCCGCTATAAAGGTGTTGTCTGTGATCGATGCGGAGTTGAGGTTACAAAAGCGAAAGTGCGCCGTGAAAGAATGGGGCATATCGAGCTTGCAGCACCTGTATCACATATCTGGTACTTCAAAGGGATTCCAAGCCGTATGGGACTTGTCTTAGACATGTCCCCCCGCGCTTTGGAAGAAGTCATTTACTTCGCTTCTTATGTAGTAACAGAGCCGGGCGACACGGCACTTGAGAAGAAACAGCTTTTATCTGAAAAAGAATATCGCGCGTACCGTGAAAAGTATGGGGTCAAATTCCAAGCTGCAATGGGTGCTGAAGCAATCAAAAAGATTCTTCAGGACATCGATTTGGATAAAGAAGCCGATTTCTTGAAAGAAGAGTTGAAGACTGCTCAAGGCCAGCGTCGTACTCGTGCAATCAAACGACTTGAAGTGGTTGAATCGTTCCGCAACTCAGGAAACAATCCTGACTGGATGATCCTCGATGTACTTCCTGTCATTCCGCCGGAACTGCGCCCGATGGTACAGCTTGATGGTGGACGTTTTGCAACATCCGATTTGAATGACCTCTATCGTCGTGTTATCAACCGTAATAACCGGTTGAAACGTTTATTGGATCTTGGAGCACCAAGCATCATCGTTCAAAACGAGAAGCGTATGCTTCAGGAAGCAGTTGATGCATTGATCGATAACGGGCGTCGCGGACGTCCGGTAACAGGTCCTGGTAACAGGCCGTTGAAATCTCTTTCGCATATGCTTAAAGGTAAACAGGGACGCTTCCGTCAAAACCTTCTTGGTAAGCGTGTTGACTATTCTGGCCGTTCGGTTATCGTTGTTGGTCCTAACTTGAAAATGTACCAATGCGGCCTTCCAAAAGAAATGGCTCTTGAGTTGTTCAAGCCGTTTGTAATGAAGGAACTTGTTGAAAAAGGCATTGCGCACAACATCAAGAGTGCAAAACGTAAAATCGAAAGAATCCAGCCAGAAGTATGGGATGTGCTTGAGGAAGTAATCAAAGAGCACCCTGTATTGCTTAACCGCGCCCCTACGCTTCACAGATTGGGAATCCAGGCGTTCGAACCGACATTGGTAGAAGGAAGAGCAATCCGTCTTCACCCGCTCGTATGTACTGCTTATAACGCAGACTTCGATGGTGACCAGATGGCTGTCCACGTACCATTGTCCAGTGAAGCTCAAGCGGAAGCCAGAATGCTGATGCTTGCGGCTCAGAACATCCTGAACCCTAAAGATGGTAAACCTGTTGTAACTCCGTCTCAGGATATGGTCCTTGGTAACTACTACCTGACGATGGAACGCGAAGGCGCCAAAGGGGAAGGAAGCACATTTGCTAATGCAAATGAAGCTCTGATTGCATACCAAAATGGATATGTTCACTTGCACAGCCGTATTGCGATTGCAGCCAGCTCGGTTAATAATAAGACTTTCACTGAAAAACAGAATAAACAATTGTTATTAACAACAGTTGGTAAAATCGTCTTTAATGAAATTCTTCCAGACAGTTTCCCTTATATCAACGAGCCGACTCAGAGCAACCTGGAAACAGTGACACCAGAGAACTATTTCGTTGATCCGACAACTGACATCAAAGAAGAGTTTAAGAATAGAGAGTTGATCAACCCGTTCAAGAAAGGGTTCCTTGGAAATGTTATCGCGGAAGTTTTCAAACGCTTTGCGATCACAGAAACTTCCCGCATGCTTGACCGCATGAAGGACCTAGGGTTTAAGTACTCTACAAAAGCCGGTATCACTGTCGGTATCGCAGATATCGTCGTACTTGGCGAAAAAGAAGAAATTCTGAAAGAAGCTCAGTCTAAAGTAGATAACGTGCTGAAACAATTTAAGCGTGGTTTGATTACTGAAGATGAGCGTTATGACAGAGTTATCTCCATCTGGAGTGCTGCCAAGGATACCATCCAAGGCAAATTGATGGCAACGCTTGACCGAAGCAACCCTATCTTCATGATGAGTGATTCCGGTGCCCGTGGTAATGCATCCAACTTCACTCAGCTTGCGGGTATGCGCGGACTGATGGCCAACCCGGCTGGACGTATCATCGAGCTTCCAATCAAATCAAGTTTCCGTGAAGGATTGACGGTATTAGAGTACTTCATCTCCACTCACGGTGCCCGTAAAGGTCTTGCCGATACGGCCCTTAAGACTGCCGATTCAGGTTACTTGACACGCCGTCTTGTCGATGTTGCACAGGATGTCATTGTCCGTGTGGAAGATTGCGGAACAGACCGCGGCCTCCATGTTGCTTCGATCAAGGACGGTACAGAAATCATCGAACCGTTGGAAGAACGTCTTATCGGACGCTATTCCCGCAGGGTAATCAAGCATCCTGAGACCAAAGAGGTAATCGTTGAGGAAAATCAATTGATTACACAGGATCTTGCTAAGACAATCGTTGATTCTGGTATCGAATCAGTCTATATCCGTTCCGCATTCACTTGTAATACACGCCACGGTGTGTGTGAGAAGTGTTATGGAACAAACCTTGCTACCGGCCAGAAGGTAGAAGTTGGTGAAGCGGTGGGTATCATTGCTGCCCAATCTATCGGTGAGCCAGGTACACAGCTTACGATGCGTACCTTCCATACAGGAGGGGTTGCCGGAGACGATATCACACAAGGTCTTCCGCGTATCCAGGAAATCTTTGAGGCACGCCACCCGAAAGGTCAGGCTGTCATTTCTGAAATCGAGGGTGCCATCACGTCCATTTCAGAAGGCAAGGATCGCCAATATGAAATTACTGTACAAGGTGATGTGGAAACCAGGACGTATAATGCTCCATATACTGCCCGTTTGAAATTCGGTGTTAACGACCGTGTCTTAAGAGGTCAGGAGCTTACTGAAGGTTCCATTGATCCGAAAGAATTATTGAAAGTCCGAGATGTAAATGCGGTTCAGGAATACTTGCTTCGTGAGGTTCAAAAAGTATACCGTATGCAGGGTGTTGAAATCGGCGATAAGCACGTAGAGGTAATGGTACGTCAAATGCTGAGAAAAGTAAGAGTGATCGATGCAGGGGAAACGGATGTTCTTCCTGGTACATTACTCGACATCCACCAATTTACGGATGCCAACGAAAAAGCGATTCTTGAGGGTTCTGTGCCAGCTACAGGCCGGCCTGTGTTGCTTGGTATCACGAAAGCATCTCTTGAAACAGACTCATTCTTGTCTGCCGCATCCTTCCAGGAGACAACACGTGTCCTTACAGATGCAGCGATCAAAGGCAAGCGTGACGAACTTCTCGGCTTGAAAGAAAATGTCATCATCGGTAAACTTGTTCCAGCAGGAACAGGAATGCAGCGCTATCGCAAAGCAGAACCGTTGATGGAAGAAGAAACAGAAGAGACAGTGACAGTAGAATAATTTACTATTAGTGCGGCATTGTTTAGAACGCCGCACTAATAAATTATTTATTATGTTGTTGACAATAGATTTCTAAGATGATAATATATTCAAGGTTGCTCCTATACTGTAACCTGTTACTTTGGAGGATGAAATATGTCTTATGAAAAAGTATCACAGGCTAGTGAAATCATTGTAGGAACAAAGCAGACAGTCAAAGCTCTTAAAAACGGTCTTGTATCAGAGTTGGTCGTAGCCGGAGATGCTGATCATAAGGTTACAGCCAAGGTCATACAAACAGCCGATGAAATGGATGTTCCAGTGACACGAGTTGATTCCATGCGAAAGCTAGGGAAGTCATGCGGGATAGACGTTGGAGCCTCAGCTGTTGCTATTATTAAGTAAAATAGTTTTTGCAGCACTATCACTGCAAAGACTTTGTTTTTACACAAAAATGAACCACCTGGATGTGTGGGCTTATAAAAAGCAAGAAGGGAGGATATATCCATGCCTACTATTAACCAATTAGTGCGTAAACCACGCCAATCTAAATCAACAAAGTCTACTTCACCTGCTTTGAATAAAGGTTACAACAGCTTCAAAAAAGTGAACACTAACCTTTCTTCTCCACAAAAACGCGGTGTTTGTACTCGTGTTGGTACAATGACTCCAAAGAAACCAAACTCAGCGTTGCGTAAATACGCTCGTGTGCGTCTAACAAACGGAATCGAGGTAACTGCATACATTCCTGGGATTGGTCACAATCTTCAAGAGCACAGTGTTGTACTTATCCGCGGCGGACGTGTAAAAGATTTACCGGGGGTACGCTATCACATCGTTCGCGGTGCGTTAGATACAGCTGGTGTTGAAGGTCGTATGCAAGGCCGTTCTAAATACGGTACTAAGCGTCCTAAAGCAGCTAAGAAATAATTAAACAGAACTTAACGAATAGATAACTTTCGTTGAAAGGAGGAAAACACATGCCACGTAAAGGTCCTGTAGCAAAAAGAGACGTATTGCCAGATCCAATGTACAATTCCAAACTAGTTTCTCGTCTAATCAACAAAATCATGATTGACGGTAAGAGAGGTAAAGCTCAAAAGAAACTATACGCTGCGTTTGATATCATCAGCGAGCGTTCTGGGAAAGATGCAATGGAAGTTTTCGATCAAGCTCTGAAAAACATCATGCCAGTATTGGAAGTAAGAGCTCGTCGTGTTGGTGGTGCAAACTACCAGGTTCCTGTAGAAGTTCGTCCAGAGCGTCGTACTACTTTAGGTCTTCGTTGGTTAGTAAACTACTCTCGTCTTCGCGGTGAAAAGACAATGGAAGAGCGTTTAGCTAACGAAATCCTTGATGCAGCAAACAACACAGGAGCGTCTGTTAAAAAGCGTGAAGATATGCATAAGATGGCTGAAGCGAACAAAGCGTTTGCTCACTATCGCTGGTAATCTTCAACTATACAAACTAATTTTCATTAATGGAAGGAGAAAGACGACATGCCTAGAGAGTTCTCCTTAGAAAAGACTCGTAATATCGGAATCATGGCTCACATCGATGCCGGTAAAACAACTGCAACAGAGCGTATCCTTTTCTATACTGGACGTATTCACAAAATCGGTGAAACTCACGAAGGTGCTTCCCAAATGGACTGGATGGAGCAAGAGCAGGAACGTGGAATCACGATCACATCTGCTGCGACAACAGCTTCATGGAAAGACCATCGTATCAACATCATTGATACACCAGGACACGTAGACTTCACAGTTGAAGTTGAGCGTTCCCTTCGTGTACTTGATGGTGCAGTAGCGGTACTAGATGCTCAGTCTGGAGTTGAGCCTCAAACTGAAACAGTTTGGCGCCAAGCAACAACTTACGGTGTTCCACGTGTTGTATTCGTAAACAAGATGGATAAAATCGGTGCAGACTTCCTATATTCTGTAGGAACGTTGCATGACCGTCTTCAAGCGAATGCACATCCCGTTCAGCTTCCAATCGGTGCTGAGGATGAATTCGAAGGAATCATCGACCTTCTGGAAATGAAAGCTTATTTCTACGAAGATGATCTTGGAACACGCGCTGAAGCACGTGAAATTCCAGATGAGTACAAAGATCAAGCTGATGAATACCGCGGAAAGTTGATTGAAGCGGTTGCTGACCTTGATGAAGAACTCATGATGAAATACCTTGAAGGTGAAGAGGTCACTAATGATGAACTTAAAGCTGCAGTACGTAATGCTACATTGACTGTAGATTTCTACCCTGTGCTTTGTGGTTCTGCCTTCAAAAACAAAGGTGTTCAGTTATTGATTGATGCAGTCATTGATTACCTGCCAGCACCAACTGATGTTGCTGACATCAAAGGTATGATCCCTGATACAGAAGAAGAAGTGACTCGTCCATCAACTGACGATGCTCCATTCTCTGCATTGGCGTTCAAAGTTATGACTGACCCTTATGTTGGTAAACTTACATTCTTCCGTGTGTACTCTGGAACATTGGATTCAGGTTCATACGTTCAAAACTCCACGAAAGGCAAGCGTGAGCGTGTAGGACGTATCCTGCAAATGCATGCTAACTCTCGTGAAGAAATCTCAACAGTTTATTCTGGAGACATCGCTGCTGCAGTTGGACTGAAGGACACTGCTACGGGTGATACTCTATGTGATGAAAAGAGCCTTGTTATCTTAGAATCCATGGAATTCCCAGAGCCGGTTATCTCCCTATCTGTTGAGCCTAAATCTAAAGCTGACCAAGATAAAATGACGACTGCACTTCAGAAGCTTCAAGAAGAAGATCCTACATTCCGTGCACATACTGACCAGGAAACTGGACAAGTAATCATCGCGGGTATGGGTGAACTTCACTTGGATATCATCGTGGATCGTATGAGACGTGAATTCAAAGTGGAAGCTAATGTTGGTGCTCCTCAAGTATCTTATCGTGAAACGTTCCGCGGATCCGCTAAAGTTGAGGGTAAATTTGCCCGCCAATCAGGTGGTCGTGGACAATTCGGTCACGTTTGGATTGAATTCTCTCCAAACGAAGAAGGAAAAGGCTTCGAATTCGAAAATGGTATTGTTGGTGGGGTTGTTCCTCGTGAATACATTCCTGCAGTACAAGCTGGACTAGCAGATGCTATGGAAAATGGTGTTATCGCTGGTTACCCGCTAATCGATGTAAAAGCTAGACTTGTAGACGGTTCTTACCATGACGTCGATTCTTCTGAAATGGCCTTTAAAGTAGCTGCTTCTCTAGCACTTAAAAATGCAGTTTCTAAGTGTGATCCAGCTATCCTTGAGCCAATGATGAAGGTTGAAGTTGTCATCCCAGAAGAATACATGGGAGACATCATGGGTGATATCACATCTCGTCGTGGACGCGTTGAAGGAATGGAAGCTCGCGGTAATGCACAAGTAGTTAAAGCGTTCGTTCCACTTTCTGAAATGTTTGGTTATGCAACTTCATTGCGTTCTAACACGCAAGGTCGCGGAACATACTCTATGCACTTCGACCATTATGAAGAAGTACCTAAGTCAATCGCCGAAGAAATCGTCAAAAAAAATAAAGGTGAATAATTGATTTATTCGCTGTAATAAAGTATAAATACTAGTGTAAGCTATGGTCTCAAAGAAGGCAGTACTTCTGCCTTCTGATAACCATATAAAATATACTTAATTCTTTAAAAATCAAAGGAGGATTTCCTAATGGGTAAGGAAAAATTCGATCGTTCCAAGCAACATGCTAATATCGGTACAATTGGTCACGTTGACCATGGTAAAACTACATTAACAGCTGCTATCACAACTACTCTTCATAAGAAGTATGGTCGTGGAACAGCTATGGCTTATGACCAAATTGATGGTGCTCCAGAAGAAAGAGAGCGCGGTATCACAATCTCTACTGCACACGTTGAGTACGAAACTGATACTCGTCACTATGCACACGTTGACTGCCCTGGTCACGCTGACTACGTTAAAAACATGATCACTGGTGCTGCTCAAATGGACGGCGGAATCCTAGTTGTTTCTGCTGCTGATGGCCCAATGCCACAAACTCGTGAGCACATCCTTCTTTCTCGCCAAGTTGGTGTACCATACCTAGTTGTTTTCATGAACAAATGTGATATGGTAGACGACGAAGAGCTTCTTGAACTAGTTGAAATGGAAGTACGTGACCTTCTTTCTGAATACGACTTCCCTGGTGATGATGTACCAGTAATCAAAGGTTCTGCTCTTAAAGCTCTTGAAGGAGACCCTGAGTGGGAAGCTAAAATCTTCGAACTTATGGAAGCTGTTGACAGCTATATCCCAACTCCAGAACGTGACACTGAAAAACCATTCATGATGCCTGTTGAGGATGTATTCTCAATCACTGGCCGTGGAACAGTTGCAACTGGACGTGTTGAGCGTGGACAAGTAAAAGTTGGAGATACTGTTGATATCATCGGTCTTTCTGAAGAACCTAAATCTACAACTGTTACAGGTGTAGAAATGTTCCGTAAGCTTCTTGATTATGCAGAAGCTGGAGACAACATCGGAGCTCTTCTTCGTGGTGTAGCACGTGAAGACATCCAACGTGGTCAAGTACTTGCTAAGCCAGGTACAATCACTCCACACACAAACTTCAAAGCAGAAGTTTATGTTCTTTCTAAAGAAGAAGGTGGACGTCACACTCCATTCTTCACTAACTACCGTCCTCAGTTCTACTTCCGTACAACTGATGTAACTGGTATCTGTAATCTTCCTGAAGGCGTAGAAATGGTTATGCCTGGAGATAACATTGAAATGACAGTTGAACTAATCTCTCCAATCGCTATCGAAGAAGGTACTAAATTCTCTATCCGTGAGGGTGGACGTACTGTAGGCGCTGGAGTAGTTGCTTCTATCCAAGAGTAATCTTACTCTGACGATAAAAATATAAAGCAGATGGGATCCGGAGCCCATCTGCTTTTTTATATGCTCTTATTCAGATGAATATGCAGGGTGTTATGCATACCTCGCTATCACAGTCCGCTGATAGAAGAGAAGATACGTTGATACATTAGCAGAAAAGACTGCCGGTAAGGAAAGGGGTGTAGCGTAAGTGAAGTGATAGGAATAGGAGAGAAACATATGATTATAGGTAGGAAATAAGCAGGTAGTTGAGATACGTACCACTAAAGAAGAAGATCAAGAGTTAATTGGTGAGGATAGAAATAATAAAGGTGCCATTCCAGAAAGAAGATGGTGTGGTAATTGTGTGATAGAGAAAGTAACTCAGGATTGTAAAATGACGCCACACTCATAGTAGTAGGATTAAGAAGGAAACACCAGGTTATAAAAGAAATCACAGCTTAAAACAGTGTGAATAAGAGGGAAACACCAGGTTATAAAAGGAATCACAGCTTAAAACAGTGTGAATAAGAGAAAAACACCAGGTTATAAAAGGAATCACAGCTTAAAACAGTGTGAATAAGAGGGAAATACCAGGTTATAAAAGGAATCACAGCTTAAAACAGTGTGAATAAGAGAAAAACACCAGGTTATAGAAGGAATCACAGCTTAAAACAGAGTGAATAAGAGAAAAACACCAGGTTATAGAAGGAATCACAGCTTAAAACAGTGTGAATAAGAGAGAAACACCAGGTTATAAAAGGAATCACAGCTTAAAACAGTGTGAATAAGAGGGAAACACCAGGTTATAAAACCAAGCTCAGCTTAAAACAGTGTGAATAAGAAGAAAACACCAGGTTTTAAAAGGAATCACAGCTTAAAACAGAGTGAATAAGAGAGAAACACCAGGTTATAAAAGGAATCACAGCTTAAAACAGTGTGAATAAGAGAAAAACACCAGGTTATAGAAGGAATCACAGCTTAAAACAGAGTGAATAAGAGAGAAACACCAGGTTATAAAACCAAGCTCAGCTTAAAACAGTGTGAATAAGAAGAAAACACCAGTTTACAAAAGAACAGTAACCTATAGCAGTGTGATACAAAGATAAACCCCTGGATACAAAAAAATCTGAGTATATAACAGTATAATCAAACAAAGTATCTCTATCAAACCTAGTTTCTTCTATAAGAATGACACTATCCGCAAACCCACACCTTAGGATCACGCAACCACCTACCCAAGTTCCTTCTATATATAAGGATGCCGCTTTAAACTCCCAAACATTCCTCTGCAGACGTGACAACCCATCCCTATAGAAATATTTTGAAATCCGTTGGTACCCTTGCAAACCCCCTAAGAGATTTGTATAATGGTAAAAGTGCGCTGATCACAAAGATATTCAAGAATATGTTGCATATCTCCTGTGAATTAGTTATAATAGACAATGTTGGTCTTTGACTGCGATGAAATGGAAGGTTGCTGACACACCCGGCCGCTTTGCCATGGCGAGTGTGTGGGAAATTTCCATGGAGAATGTCTATCATAAAGTAGGCGAAAAAGGAGGGAAAATAATGGCAAAACAAAAAATTCGTATCCGTTTAAAAGCGTATGATCACAGAATCCTTGATCAATCTGCAGAGAAAATTGTTGAAACAGCAAAGCGTTCTGGTGCGGCAGTATCCGGCCCGATCCCGCTTCCGACTGAGAAGTCTATCTACACAATTCTTCGTGCGGTCCATAAGTACAAAGATTCTCGTGAGCAATTCGAAATGCGTACGCATAAACGCTTAATCGATATTGTTAACCCAACACCACAAACGGTTGATGCGCTAATGCGTTTAGATCTTCCATCTGGTGTCGATATTGAAATCAAATTATAATTACCATACAAAAACAACTCAGGAGGTGTGACTCATGACCAAAGGAATCTTAGGTAGAAAAATCGGTATGACTCAAGTTTTTGCTGAAAACGGTGATCTTATCCCGGTAACTGTTATCGAAGCAGCCGGAAACGTTGTTCTTCAAAAGAAAACTGCTGAAGTTGATGGCTACGAAGCTATCCAAATCGGTTTCGAAGACAAACGCGAAAAGCTTTCTAACAAGCCGGAAAAAGGACACGTTGCTAAAGCGGAAACTGCTCCTAAGCGCTTCATCCGTGAATTCCGCGGAGTAAACTCTTCAGATTATGAAGTAGGTCAAGAAGTCAAAGTAGAAATTTTCGCAGAAGGCGATATCGTAGATGTAACAGGGATTTCAAAGGGTAAAGGTTTCCAAGGTGCTATCAAGCGTCATAACCAATCCCGCGGACCTATGTCCCACGGTTCCCGCTACCATCGTCGTCCTGGTTCAATGGGACCAGTTGATCCAAACCGCGTTTTCAAAGGTAAATTACTACCTGGACGCATGGGTGGAGAACAAATCACGATCCAAAACCTTGAAATTGTCAAAGTTGATGCTGAGCGTAACCTGCTTCTAGTAAAAGGAAATGTTCCTGGACCTAAAAAAGCAATGCTTAAAGTCAAGACTGGCATTAAAACAAAATAATATAACTTTTTTGGAAAGGAGGAAACACGAATGCCGAAAGTAGCATTATTTAACCAAAGCGGATCACAAGTTGGTGATGTAGAACTTAATGATTCAGTGTTTGGTATTGAACCAAATCAAAACGTACTATATGAAGCTGTCATCATGCAAAGAGCATCTCAGCGTCAAGGTACAAGCAAAGTAAAAGGCCGTTCTGAAGTAAGAGGCGGTGGACGTAAACCATGGCGTCAAAAAGGTACTGGACGTGCACGTCAGGGATCTATCAGATCTCCACAATGGCGAGGCGGTGGTACTGTATTTGGACCGGTTCCACGCAGCTACAGCTACAAGCTTCCTAAGAAGGTTCGTCGCTTAGCTATCAAATCTGCTCTTTCTTCTAAAGTAGCAGCTGAAAATATCCTGGTATTAGAATCTCTTGTTTTTGATGCTCCAAAAACAAAAGAATTTGCTGCTGTATTAAAGAGTCTTTCCGTTAACGCTAAGACACTAGTGGTAACAGAAGGTTCTGAAGATAACGTAGCACTATCAGCACGCAACATTCCTGGTGTAACTGTAGTTGCAGCAAACGGAATCAGCGTACTGGATGTTGTTGCTCATGATAAATTGATCATCACTAAAGCAGCAGTTGAAAAAGTAGAGGAGGTGCTTGCATAATGGATGCACGCGATATCATTAAGCGCCCCGTAATTACAGAACTTTCAACTGATCTTATGGCTGATAAAAAGTACACTTTTGAAGTCGACACTAGAGCGAACAAAACTCAAGTTAAAGATGCAGTTGAAGAAATCTTCGGCGTTAAAGTTGCAAAAGTGAACGTTATGAACTACAAAGGTAAATTCAAGCGTATGGGAAAACATGCCGGCTATACGAACAAACGTCGTAAAGCGATTGTTACTCTTACAACTGAAAGCAAAGAAATCGAATTCTTTGAAGTATAATAATTAAAATTTTGAAGAGGAGGGAAAAACATGGCGATTAAAAAGTATAAACCAACCTCTAATGGTCGTCGCGGTATGACTTCATCTGATTTCGCAGAGATCACTACTGACAAACCAGAAAAGTCATTACTAGCGCCTTTACACAAAAAAGGCGGCCGTAACAACCAAGGTAAGTTAACAGTTCGTCATCAAGGCGGCGGTCATAAGCGCCAATACCGTGTTATCGACTTTAAACGCGATAAAGATGGTATACCAGGACGCGTTGCTACAATTGAATATGATCCTAACCGCTCAGCAAATATTGCATTAATCAACTATGTGGATGGAGAGAAACGTTACATTCTTGCTCCTAAGACACTTCAAGTAGGTATTGAAGTAATGTCAGGTCCTGAAGCAGATATCAAAGTAGGTAACGCATTACCACTTATCAACATTCCTGTAGGTACAGTAGTTCACAACATTGAACTTAAACCAGGTAAAGGCGGACAATTAGTACGTTCTGCCGGTACATCTGCACAGGTTCTTGGTAAAGAAGGTAAATACGTACTTGTACGTTTGAACTCTGGTGAGGTTCGTATGATTCTTTCATCTTGCCGCGCAACTGTAGGCCAGGTAGGTAACGAACAGCACGAACTTATCAACATCGGTAAAGCAGGTCGTTCTCGCTGGTTAGGCAAGCGCCCAACTGTTCGTGGATCTGTAATGAACCCTAACGATCACCCACACGGTGGTGGTGAAGGACGCGCTCCTATCGGACGTAAATCACCAATGTCTCCTTGGGGTAAACCAACACTTGGATTCAAGACTCGTAAGAAGAAGAGCAAATCTGACAAATTTATTGTGCGCCGTCGCAAAAAATAACGGGATTGAACTACGGTTCACGCATAGAGCCGTAGAACAATCACGAAGGGAGGTTCAAACATGGGTCGTAGCTTAAAAAAGGGACCTTTTGTTGATGATCATTTGATGGTTAAAATCGAGAAGTTAAACGAAGGCGAAAAGAAACAAGTTGTGAAGACTTGGTCTCGTCGTTCCACAATCTTCCCGAATTTCATCGGTCATACAATCGCAGTTTATGATGGTCGTAAACATGTACCGGTATATGTAACAGAAGACATGGTAGGACACAAGCTTGGTGAATTCGCGCCATCTCGTTCTTACAAAGGTCATGGAAATGATGACAAGAAAACAAGACGCTAATTGAGAGGAGGGTATCCTAATGCAAGCTAAAGCTGTCGCTAAAACAGTTCGTATTGCTCCTCGTAAGGTACGTTTAGTGGTTGATCTAATCCGAGGTAAGCAAGTAGGTGAAGCTGTAGCGATTTTAAATCTTACTCCTAAAGCTGCTTCTCCAGTAGTTGAGAAAGTATTAAAATCCGCTATCGCCAACGCAGAACATAACTATGACATGGACGTGAACAACTTAGTCATCTCTGATGCCTTTGTTAACGAAGGTCCAACAATGAAACGCTTCCGCCCGCGTGCGATGGGCCGCGCAAGCCAAATCAACAAACGCACAAGCCACATCACAATCGTGGTATCAGAAAAGAAGGAGGGATAATTCGTGGGTCAAAAAGTACATCCAGTCGGACTGCGTGTAGGAGTAATTCGTGATTGGGAATCAAAATGGTACGCTGATAAAGATTATGCCAATCTTCTGCACGAAGACCTTAAAGTACGTGAATATATCGCGAAACGCCTAGTTGACGCTTCTGTTTCTAAAGTGGAAATCGAGCGTGCGGCAAACCGCATCAATATTACAGTTCATACAGCAAAACCTGGTATGGTTATCGGTAAAGGTGGTACAGAGGTTGAAGCTTTGCGTAAAGCTTTGAACGAGCTTACTTCTAAGCGTGTACACATCAACATCGTTGAAATCAAGAGAGCTGACCTGGACGCGAAGCTAGTTGCAGAGAACATTGCTCGTCAATTAGAAAACCGTGTTTCTTTCCGTCGTGCTCAAAAACAAACTATCCAACGTGCAATGCGCGCAGGAGCAAAAGGTATCAAAACACAAGTATCTGGTCGTCTTGGCGGTGCAGATATCGCTCGTGCTGAACATTACAGCGAAGGAACAGTTCCACTTCATACACTTCGCGCTGACATTGATTATGCTCATGCTGAAGCTGACACTACTTACGGTAAGCTTGGTGTTAAAGTATGGATTTATCGTGGAGAGGTCCTTCCTGCTAAGAAGAAATCTGAGGAAGGAGGAAAATAATTATGTTATTGCCTAAACGCGTTAAGTATCGTCGTGAACATCGTGGTAAAATGCGTGGTCGCGCAAAAGGCGGTCAAGAGGTTGCTTTCGGTGAATACGGTCTTCAGGCTGTAGAAGCTTCTTGGATCACTAACCGTCAAATTGAAGCTGCTCGTATTGCTATGACTCGTTACATGAAACGTGGCGGTAAAGTTTGGATTAAAATTTTCCCTCACAAACCTTACACTGCAAAACCTCTAGAAGTCCGAATGGGTTCTGGTAAAGGTGCTCCTGAAGGATGGGTAGCAGTCGTTAAACCTGGTAAGATCATGTTTGAAATTGCTGGTGTATCTGAAGAGGTTGCTCGTGAAGCGCTTCGTCTTGCATCACACAAACTTCCTATCAAGACAAAGTTTGTGAAACGAGAAGAAATTGGTGGTGAATCAAATGAAAACTAATGAAATCCGTGACTTAACCACTGCCGAAATTGATCAAAAAGTAAAATCTCTAAAAGAAGAACTGTTTAACCTTCGCTTCCAGCTTGCGACAGGACAGCTTGAAAATACTGCCCGCATCCGTGAAGTGCGCAAAGCGATCGCTCGTATGAAAACTGTAATCCATGAAAGAGAGATCGGCGTTAACAATCGATAAATGAGAGGAGGTTTGCAGAATGAGTGAACGCAACCAACGTAAGGTTTACACTGGACGTGTTGTTTCCGACAAAATGGATAAAACAGTTACAGTTCTAGTTGAAACTTACAAAAAACATTCACTTTACGGCAAACGCGTAAAATACTCTAAAAAGTTTAAAGCTCATGATGAGCAAAACACAGCTAAAACTGGCGATATCGTTCGTATTATGGAAACTCGCCCGCTTTCAGCTACAAAACGTTTCCGTTTAGTAGAAGTTGTAGAAAAAGCAGTAATTATTTAATAAATGTTCGGATATTTGTTTTCCGAAGGGAGGTTACCTAGATGATTCAACAAGAATCTCGTTTGAAAGTTGCCGACAACTCTGGTGCTCGTGAAGTTTTGACTATTAAAGTACTTGGCGGATCTGGCCGTAAGACAGCTAATATCGGTGATGTAATCGTATGTACAGTAAAACAAGCAACACCAGGTGGCGTTGTTAAAAAAGGCGACGTAGTGAAAGCTGTTGTAGTTCGTACAAAGAGCGGTGTTCGCCGTACAGACGGAACTTACATTAAGTTTGACGAAAATGCATGTGTAATCATCCGTGATGATAAAGGACCGCGTGGTACTCGTATCTTCGGACCTGTTGCTCGTGAATTGCGCGAAAACAACTTTATGAAAATTGTATCATTAGCTCCAGAAGTTCTTTAATAGGACCTATTGTGCGTTAAGAGGAGGTGCGACTAATGCATGTTAAAAAAGGCGATAAAGTAATGGTTATCACAGGTAAAGACAAAGGCAAGACTGGTGTTGTGTTGTCAGCATTGCCTAAGAAAGACCGTGTGATCGTAGAAGGAATCAATGTTATCAAGAAACATTCAAAGCCTTCTCAAGCAAACCCGCAAGGCGGAATCATCAGCCAAGAGGCACCTGTTCATGTATCGAATGTTATGCTGCTTGATCCTAAGACGAATGAACCAACTCGCGTAGGATTCAAGAAGGTTGATGGTAAAAATGTACGTGTAGCAAAAAAATCTGGTGAAGTTCTAGATAAATAGTTCAAAGTAGAAGGGAGGTACTCAAATGAACCGCCTAAAAGCAAGGTTTAATGACGAAATCACATCAGCTCTTATGAGCAAATTCAATTATAAATCTGTTATGCAGGTACCTAAACTCGAGAAAATCGTAGTGAACATGGGTGTCGGCGATGCAGTTCAAAATGCGAAAGCATTGGACACAGCTGTAGAAGAATTAACATTGATCACTGGTCAAAAACCAGTTGTAACTAAAGCAAAAAAATCTATCGCAGGTTTCCGTCTTCGTGAAGGCATGCCTATCGGTGCGAAAGTAACTCTTCGCGGCGAGCGCATGTATGAGTTCCTAGATAAATTAATCTCTGTATCTCTACCACGTGTACGTGACTTCCGCGGTATCTCTAAAAAAGCATTCGATGGTCGCGGTAACTACACTCTTGGTGTAAAAGAGCAGCTGATCTTCCCAGAGATCGATTATGATAAAGTTTCCAAAGTACGCGGAATGGATATCGTAATCGTTACAACTGCAAACTCTGATGAAGAATCACGTGAGTTATTGACTCAATTCGGAATGCCATTTCAAAAGTAATCTCTAAATAAGGGAGGCGAAAATGTGGCTAAAAAATCAATGATCGCAAAACAAAAACGTGAACCTAAACACAAAGTTCAAGGATACACTCGCTGTGAGCGTTGTGGCCGTCCACATTCAGTAATCCGCAAATTCAAACTTTGCCGTATCTGTTTCCGTGAACTTGCATACAAGGGTCAAATTCCTGGCGTCAAAAAAGCTAGCTGGTAAAACCCTATATTGGGAAGGAGGTAAATTAATATGACATTGACAGATCCAATTGCAGATATGCTTACTCGCATCCGTAATGCGAACATGGTGCGTCACGAGAAGCTAGAAATACCTGCTTCTAACATCAAAAAAGAAATCGCTGAAATCCTTAAACGTGAAGGTTTCGTGCGTGACGTGGAATTTGTAGAAGATAACAAGCAAGGGGTTATCCGCATTTTCTTGAAATACGGTTCTAACAACGAACGTGTAATCACTGGATTAAAGCGTATCTCTAAACCAGGTCTACGCGTATATGCAAAAGCTAATGAAGTTCCTAAAGTACTTAACGGTCTAGGTGTAGCTCTTGTTTCCACTTCTCAAGGAGTGTTGACTGACAAAGAAGCTCGCGCTCAGCAAGTCGGTGGAGAAGTACTAGGATACGTTTGGTAATATTTTTTGAAATGAATGGAGGTGCAACAGTATGTCACGTGTAGGTAAAAAACCTATCGAGGTGCCAGAAGGCGTTACAATTACTACTGATGCCAATAACGTAACTGTAAAAGGTCCTAAAGGTGAATTGTCTCGTACATTCAGCCCGGATATTAATGTAGAGATCCAAGAGAACGTAGTAAACATCACTCGTCCATCAGAATCAAAAGAACATCGTTCATTACATGGAACGACTCGTGCTTTGATCGCAAACATGGTTGAAGGTGTTTCTAAAGGATTTGAAAGAAACCTTGAACTTATCGGTGTAGGTTACCGTGCTCAAAAACAAGGAACTAAGCTTGTATTGAACGTTGGTTACTCTCATCCAGTTGAATTCGAACCAGAAAACGGTATCGAAATCGACGTTCCTGCTAACACAAAGATTTCAATCAAAGGTATCGACAAAGAGCGTGTTGGTGCAATTGCATCCAACATCCGCGCTGTCCGACCTCCTGAGCCTTACAAAGGTAAAGGTATCCGTTACGAAGGCGAGTACGTACGCCGTAAAGAAGGTAAAACAGGTAAATAATGCCGCTTAGGCAGTAGAAAGGAGTGACCTTAATGATCACTAAGCCATCTAAAAACAAAACGCGTAAGAAAAGACACGCACGTGTACGTTCTAAGATCACAGGAACTGAACAACGTCCTCGTCTTAACGTATACCGTTCAAATAAAAACATCTACGCTCAATTGATCGATGATGTAAATGGTGTAACTTTGGCAAGTGCTTCTACTGTAGATAAAGAAATTAACCTTGATTCTACTGGAAACGTAGATGCAGCTGTTCAAGTCGGTGAACTAATTGCAAAACGCGCAACTGAAAAAGGTTTGAAATCTGTAGTATTCGACCGTGGGGGTTACCTATATCATGGTCGCGTAAAAGCATTAGCAGATGCAGCTCGTGAAAACGGCTTAGAATTTTAATCAAAAAGGAGGGACATATAGATGCGTCGTATTGATCCAAACAAACTAGAACTAGAAGAACGCGTAGTAACGATCAACCGTGTTGCGAAGGTAGTTAAAGGTGGACGTCGTTTCCGTTTCGCTGCTCTTGTAGTGGTTGGAGACAAAAACGGTCATGTAGGTTTCGGTACTGGTAAAGCTCAAGAGGTGCCGGATGCTATCCGCAAAGCGATTGAAGATGCGAAGAAAAACCTTGTTGAAGTACCTATGGTAGGTGGAACAACTCCTCACCAAGTAATCGGACGTTTTGGTGCTGGTGAAATCCTTATCAAGCCTGCTTCTGCCGGTACAGGAATCATCGCTGGTGGACCAGTCCGTGCGGTACTTGAACTTGCTGGTGTTCAGGATATCCTTTCTAAATCATTGGGATCCAACACTCCAATCAACATGATCCGTGCAACAATTTCAGGATTAAAAGAACTTAAACGTGCTGAAGACGTAGCTAAATTACGTGGTAAATCAGTAGAAGAACTGTTAGGATAAGGGAGGGATAACGATGGCAAACAAACTAGAAATTACCCTCACTCGCAGTGTGATTGGTCGTCCGAAAGACCAACGCGAAACAGTAAAGGCTCTGGGCTTACGTAAGCTTCATCAAACAGTTGAACAACAAGATAATGCTGCTATCCGCGGTATGATCAATAAGGTTGCTCACTTAGTCACGGTTAAAGAAGCTTAATTAGATTCTTTGTAAATAAGGAGGTGCCGACATGAAATTACATGAATTAAAACCTGCTAAAGGTTCTCGCAAAGAACGCAATCGTGTAGGCCGTGGAACTGGATCTGGAAATGGTAAAACTTCCGGAAAAGGCCACAAAGGTCAAAACGCTCGTTCTGGCGGCGGAACTCGTCCTGGTTTCGAAGGTGGTCAAACACCTCTATTCCAACGTCTTCCTAAGCGCGGTTTCACAAACATCAACCGCAAAGAATACGCAATTGTTAACCTTGATGCATTAAATCGCTTTGAAGAAGGAACTGAAGTTACACCTGAGCTTCTAATCGAAACAGGTGTAGTGAGCAGCGAAAAATCTGGAATCAAGATTCTTGGTAAAGGTAATATTGAGAAAAAGCTTACAGTGAAAGCAAACAAATTCTCATCTACTGCTAAAGAAGCGATCGAAGCTGCTGGCGGTAAAACTGAGGTGATTTAATGTTTCAGACAATCTCCAATTTTATGCGCGTGGGTGATATAAGAAACAAAATTATCTTCACCCTTCTGATGCTTATTGTCTTTCGCTTAGGTACTTTCATTCCAGTGCCAAGTGTGGATGCAGAAGTATTGAAAATGCAAGAACAGGCCGGTTTAATCGGCTTCCTGAACACATTCGGCGGAGGAGCGCTTCAAAACTTCTCGATCTTTGCTATGGGGATTATGCCGTATATCACAGCATCTATCATTGTGCAGCTTCTGCAGATGGATGTTGTGCCCAAGTTTACGGAATGGTCTAAACAGGGGGATGTTGGCCGCCGTAAATTAGCTCAGTTTACCCGCTATTTCACTATCGTTTTAGGTTTTATCCAGGCACTGGGTATGTCTTATGGATTCAACCAATTATATGGTGGATTTTTGATCCCGAACCCGAGCGTTACGACGTACCTTTTAATTGCATTGATTTTAACTGCCGGTACAGCGTTTTTATTGTGGCTGGGTGAGCAAATCACTGCCAAAGGTGTTGGAAACGGTATTTCGATTATCATTTTCGCAGGTATCGCAGCAGCTATTCCTAATGCAGTAAACCAATATTATGCATCACAGCTTCAAGGTGCGGGCGACGCCCTGTTCCTTCGCATCGTGGTGACATTATTGATCCTATTAGCAATCGTGGCAATCGTAGTCGGTGTTATCTTCATTCAACAGGCACTGAGAAAGATTCCTATCCAATACGCTAAGCGTCTGGTAGGCCGCAGTCCTGTCGGAGGACAATCCACTCACTTGCCATTGAAAGTTAATGCTGCAGGTGTAATTCCGGTTATCTTCGCGATTTCCTTCATTATTACACCGCAAACCATCGCATCATTCTTTGGTACAAATGATGTAACAAGTACGATTCAATATGTATTTGATTATACGCAGCCGATCGGTATGGTCATCTATGTTGCGTTGATCATTGCATTTACGTACTTCTATGCTTTCATTCAAGTCAACCCTGAACAGATGTCAGAGAACTTGAAGAAGCAAGGTGGTTACATTCCGGGAATTCGCCCTGGTAAAAGCACTCAAGAGTATTTGACAAGGGTATTATATCGTCTGACATTTGTCGGTGCGATATTCTTAGCTGTCATTTCCATTCTTCCTGTTTTCTTCATTAAGTTTGCAGGTTTACCTCCTGCGGCTCAAATTGGAGGAACAAGCTTGCTGATCGTGGTGGGTGTTGCACTCGAAACGATGAAAGGGCTGGAAGCTCAGTTGGTGAAACGCCACTATAAAGGCTTCATTAAATAATATAAGGTTTTTGGGGACTTTTGTTCCCTGAAACCCCAATAAAGACTGAGGTGGAATTCGAGTGAATATAGTATTAATGGGTTTGCCAGGTGCAGGAAAAGGGACTCAGGCTGAAAAAATCGTCGAGAAATATGGGATTCCTCATATCTCTACTGGCGACATGTTCCGTGCCGCGATGAAAGAGGAAACGGAACTGGGCTTGAAGGCAAAATCCTTTATCGATAAAGGTGAATTGGTACCGGACGAAGTAACAATCGGTATCGTTCGTGAGCGTCTAAGCAAAGAAGATGCACATAAAGGATTCCTTTTGGACGGTTTCCCAAGAACGGTTGCCCAGGCAGACGCTCTTGAGAACATCCTCGATAACCTTGGCAAGAAGATTGATTATGTGGTTAATATACAGGTGGATAAGGGTGTCTTGATGGAACGCCTGACAGGCAGACGCATCTGCAAAACGTGCGGAGCGACTTATCATCTTGTATTTAATCCTCCAAGTGAAGAAGGCGTTTGCGACCGCTGCGGCGGAGAACTTTATCAGCGTGCTGATGATAATGAGGAAACAGTTCAGAACCGCTTGGATGTCAATATTAAACAAACTCAGCCGCTTCTTGATTTCTATCAGGACAAAGGCTATCTGGTAAACATCGACGGACAGAGGGATATCAATGATGTGTTCTCTGATATCGATGATTTAATCGGGAGTTCCCGCTAATGATCATTTGTAAAACTCCTCGTGAGATAGACATTATGCGTAAAGCAGGAAAGATTGTCGCACTCACTCACAAGGAATTGCAAAAGCATATTGCCCCGGGAATAACGACTCGTGAATTGGATGCAATTGCTGAAAAATTCATAAGTCAAAATGATGCAATTCCTTCTTTTAAAGGTTATAATGGGTTTCGTGGCAGCATTTGTGCTTCCGTAAATGATGAGTTGGTTCATGGAATTCCGGGTGACCGTACGTTGAAAGACGGCGATATTATCAGCATCGATATCGGTGCGAAATATATGGGTTATCATGGTGATTCAGCTTGGACTTATCCTGTAGGGACTATAGATGACGAAACTCAAAGACTGCTGGATGTGACCGAAGAATCGTTATATCTTGGCTTAAAAGAAGCGAAACCAGGTGAACGTCTATCGAACATCTCTCATTCGATTCAGACTTTTGTTGAAGAAGAAGGGTTTTCCATTGTTCGTGAGTATGTCGGACACGGTGTTGGTCAAGACTTACATGAGGATCCTCAAATTCCTCATTATGGTCCTCCTAACAGAGGTCCGCGTCTTAAACCTGGTATGGTACTTGCTATAGAACCTATGGTGAATGCAGGCAGTCGTTATGTAAGAACATTGACGGATAACTGGACAGTTGTTACTGTTGATGGTAAAATGTGTGCTCACTTTGAACACACAATTGCTATTACAGAAGAAGGCTACGAGATTTTAACGAAAGCCTAAGTGAAGGTGATCTGATTGATCGAGTCCGATACGACTCCGTGTATAGGGCAAATCGTTTCAACCAAAAAAGGAAGAGATGCCGGGCAGTACTCGGTCATCATCCGGAAGGTGGATGAACGATTTGTGTTAATTGCTGATGGAGATAAACGAAAGTTTGATCGTCCAAAGAAGAAAAACATTCAACATCTCTATTTTCACAATTATATCTCTCCAGAAGTTCAAAACAGTTTAGAGGAAACTGGGCGAGTGACAAATGGAAAACTGCGTTACGCTCTAACAAAGTTTTTGAATGAAGTCTTAGAAGATGTTAAGAAGGGAGACGAATCCGATGGCGAAAGATGATGTAATTGAAGTGGAAGGCACAGTAGTTGAAACTTTGCCTAACGCTATGTTTAAGGTAGAATTAGAAAATGGTCATACGGTACTTGCTCATGTATCCGGTAAGATTCGCATGCACTTCATCCGAATCCTGCCAGGAGATAAAGTCACTGTTGAACTATCTCCATATGACCTGACTCGCGGAAGAGTCACTTATCGTTATAAATAATCTATTGCACTCCGTACTCTCAAGGAGGTTAGAATAAGATGAAAGTCAGACCATCTGTAAAACCAATCTGCGAAAAATGTAAAGTTATTCGCCGTAAAGGTAAAGTAATGGTTATCTGTGAAAACCCTAAACACAAACAAAAACAAGGCTAATAATGAAGGAGGTGCGCGCTTAATATGGCACGTATTGCTGGTGTAGATATCCCACGTGACAAACGTATTGTCATTTCACTAACATACATTTATGGTATTGGTAAAAATACTGCGAAAAAGATTCTTGCAGAAGCTGGTGTTTCTGAAGACACTCGCGTTCGCGATCTTACTGACGATGAACTTGGTAAAATCCGTGACATCGTTGACAAATTGAAAGTTGAAGGAGACCTTCGTCGTGAAATCTCCCTTAACATCAAACGTCTAATGGAAATCGGTTCTTACCGTGGTCTTCGCCACCGCAGAGGCTTACCGGTTCGCGGTCAAAATACAAAAAACAATGCTCGTACTCGTAAAGGTCCTCGTAAGACTGTAGCGAACAAGAAAAAATAATAGGTAAAGGAGGTTACATCTGAAAATGGCACGTAAAACTAACACTCGTAAACGTCGTGTGAAAAAGAATATCGAAGCTGGTATTGCACACATTCGTTCTACATTCAACAATACAATCGTAATGATCACTGACGTTCATGGTAATGCTGTAGCATGGTCAAGTGCAGGTTCTTTAGGATTCAAAGGTTCTCGTAAATCTACTCCTTTCGCTGCACAAATGGCTGCTGAGACTGCTGCAAAAGCATCCCAGGAACATGGACTGAAAACTCTTGAAGTAACAGTAAAAGGACCAGGTGCAGGCCGTGAAGCAGCAATCCGTGCTCTTCAAGCTGCAGGACTTGAAGTTACTGCAATCAGAGACGTTACTCCAGTTCCTCATAATGGATGTCGTCCGCCAAAACGTCGCCGTGTTTAATTTCTCTGTATAAATTTCGTATCCCTGTCAATAATGGATATGATAAAATGATACGTTTCATGGAGAGGGTTAAACCAGTTGTTGGTATACAATCGGGAACGTAAACATGGGAAATTTCGGTGCTGCCTAAGCCGGGATTTCGACGTTTTGAAGGAGGGTAAATATTAATGATCGAAATTGAGAAACCAAAAATTGAAACGGTTGAGATCAGCGATGATGCCGCATTTGGAAAATTCGTCGTAGAACCACTTGAACGTGGATATGGTACAACTTTGGGTAACTCCTTACGTCGTATCCTATTGTCCTCACTCCCTGGTGCTGCTGTAACATCCATTCAAATTGATGGAGTGTTGCATGAATTTTCAACAATTGAAGGCGTCGTGGAAGATGTAACGACAATCATCATGAATATCAAAAAGCTTGCTCTGAAGATTTATTCTGATGAAGAGAAAACGCTTGAAATTGACGTGAATGGTGAAGGGGTAGTAACAGCTGCTGATATTACTCATGATAGTGATGTAGAAGTTCTTAACCCTGAACTGCACATTGCTACTTTGTCTGCTAACAGCAACTTCCGTATGCGTCTGACAGCTCAACGAGGTCGAGGATATACACCTGCTGATCAAAACAAACGAGAGGACCTGCCAATCGGCGTGATCCCTATCGACTCTATTTACACTCCAGTTTCACGCGTTAACTATCAAGTAGAAAATACTCGTGTTGGTCAATTGACGAACTTCGATAAACTATCTCTTGATGTTTGGACTGACGGAAGCATTGGCCCGAAAGAAGCCATTTCTCTTGGAGCTAAGATCCTGAATGAGCATCTTAACATTTTTGTCGGTCTCACTGACGAAGCTCAGAATGCTGAAATTATGGTAGAAAAAGAAGAAGACCAAAAAGAGAAAGTTCTTGAAATGACAATTGAAGAACTAGATCTATCTGTTCGTTCATATAACTGCTTGAAGCGTGCTGGAATCAACACTGTTCAGGAACTTGCTAACAAGACTGAAGAAGATATGATGAAAGTACGGAACTTGGGACGCAAATCCTTGGAAGAAGTGAAAGTTAAGCTTGAAGATTTAGGCTTAGGTTTACGCAAGGACGACTGAGTCAAGCATCAGGTTATTTAACGATTTAACAAAGGAGGGAATCTTAAATGGCATACAGAAAGTTAGGACGTACTAGCGCTCAACGTAAAGCAATGCTTCGCGATTTAGCTACTGACCTAATCATCAACGAACGCATCGAAACAACAGAAGCTCGTGCAAAAGAACTTCGCTCAGTTGTTGAGAAAATGATCACATTAGGAAAACGTGGTGACTTGCATGCACGTCGTCAAGCATCAAGCTTCGTCCGTCATGAAGTTGCTAATGCTGAAGAGAACCAGGATGCAGTCCAAAAGTTGTTCTCTGACATTGCTGGCCGCTACACAGAGCGTCAAGGCGGATACACTCGTATCATGAAGCTTGGACCTCGTCGTGGTGACGGTGCGCCAATGGTTATCATTGAGCTAGTATAATTTCATTCATACACAACAAGGGCAGGACAGTTATTTTGTTAACTGCTTCTATGCCCTTTTTGTTTACACCTTAGTCAATACTCAAAAAGCAGAGCGTTACGATGGGCATTCCCAGAAGTGACCCGTCTAGCTCATGCACCTCTTCCAGCTTCTATGCGTAGAAGTCCGTTCATAAAGTGAACAAGAAAGCAGCCGCTATCTATGGAATGAGGTGCAGGCTTTTTTTTGTATTCAGGACTTTTCTTAACCGTGTTGATCACCGCTGCAGGCACCCAACTCCGCCACTGGAGCTAGATTGAGCCTCCTCGGCTGCGCCTGCCGGGACTCACCTGTCGCACTAATGCCGCAGGAGTTGTGTACTTCCGCTCCGATCAGCACTCTTTAACTTTTGTGATCGAAATATAACTGAAATTCAATTTTTTCCTTGGCCAGAAACTATTGCGTTACAAGTAGCTTTCCCCATTCAACAAAATATAGAAGAGAACAGTTTGAGCATAGAAGAGACGAGAGGAGGGGTTCTATGAAAGAACTTATTTCCATTGAAAATGTAAGCTATCGCTATCATGAGCAGGAGACATTTGCATTAAATGATATCTCGCTTAAGGTTTATGATTCTGAATGGCTGGCGATTGTCGGGCACAACGGTTCAGGGAAATCAACCTTGGCTAAGATGTTGAACGGACTGCTTTTTCCTGAAGAAGGAACAGTAACAGTAGATGGCATACCTCTTTCAGAAGAGAGTGTCTGGGATATCAGAGCCAAAATAGGAATGGTTTTTCAAAATCCTGATAATCAGTTTGTCGGGACGACAGTGGAAGATGATGTGGCTTTTGGTTTAGAAAATCACGGAGTCTCTCAGGAAATAATGGCAGAAAGAGTCATAGGGGCCCTTACCATGGTCAATATGAGTGATTTTCTTAATCAAGAACCTCACCACCTGTCCGGGGGGCAGAAACAGCGGGTAGCTATAGCAGGCGTCGTGGCCTTAAGGCCGGATATCATTATACTGGATGAAGCAACATCCATGCTGGATCCAAAAGGCAGGCAGGAAGTTCTGGCTACCATCAGAGAGTTGAAAGAGAACAGTAATCTTACAGTCATCTCGATTACCCATGACTTGGAAGAAGCTGCAAAAGCTGACAGGATGCTGGTGTTAAATAAAGGAGAAGTCTTTAAAGAAGGCACCCCTTTGGAAATTTTTAAACTGGACAAGGAATTAACAGCTCTGGGACTGGATATCCCATTTCCGGGGCGAATGGCAAAAGCGTTGAGAGCACGGGGGATTTCTCTTTCAGAAACCTATTTAACACAAGAAGAATTGGTGAGGGACTTATGGACATATCATTTGAACAAGTAGAATATCGGTATTCCGCCGGAACACCCTTTGAGAAGCTGGCCCTTGAGGATCTCAACCTCCTATTGCCTTCACAGAAGTACACAGCGATCATAGGCCATACCGGTTCAGGAAAATCAACTCTTCTTCAACATCTGAATGCTTTGTTGAAACCGACTTCAGGCAAAGTGGTCATAGGCGAATATGAAATTACCCCGAAAAAAAAGAATAAGCAATTGAAGCCCATCAGGAAACGTGTCGGGATTGTATTTCAATTCCCTGAACATCAGCTTTTTGAAGAAACTGTTTTAAAAGATATCTGCTATGGACCCCTTAACTTCGGTGTTTCAGAGGAAGAGGCAGAAAGGCGGGCAAGACAATTGATCGTCACTGTCGGTCTGGACGAGGACATCCTTGAACGCTCTCCTTTTGATTTATCAGGGGGGCAAAAGCGAAGAGTAGCTATTGCAGGGGTACTTGCAATGGACCCGGATGTGCTGGTACTTGATGAACCGACAGCAGGACTCGATCCCAGAGGGCGGACAGATATAATGGATATGTTCCACAATATCCATTTGGAAAAGGAACTCACTACTGTGCTGGTTACACACAGCATGGAAGATGCAGCTCGGTATGCAGATGAATTGGTCATCATGCAAAAAGGAAAGCTTGTAGGGAAAGGGTCTCCTCAAGAGATTTTTTCCAAACCGGAATGGTTATTCTCTTTGGGGCTCGATGTGCCTGAGGCAGTCAAATTCCAATACAGCATGGAACAGCAGCTGGGGCATGAATTCGGCAAAACCTGTCTGACCATTGAAGAGATCGCTGATGAAGTGAAAACTTACATGGAAAGCGGTGGCGGGTCATGATGGATAAAATGATATTTGGCCGATATATACCAAGTGACTCTTTTGTCCACCGAATGGACCCCCGCTCCAAGCTGATTTTTGTTTTTGCTTTCATATGTACTGTCTTTCTGGCTAATAATGCGGTTACCTATACCGTCTTGGGGGCTTTTACATTACTAGCTATGTTATCAGTGAAGGTACCGGTAAGATTCCTGCTTGGCGGACTTAAGCCGGTGATGTGGCTCGTGCTGTTTACCTTCCTTCTGCATATATTCTTTACCAAAGAGGGAGAAGTGCTGCTCGACTTAGGTTTCCTGAAAATTCATGAAGAGGGTCTGAGGCAGGCTATCTTCATTTCTTTGCGGTTTACGTATCTTATCCTTATTACGACTTTGTTGACACTGACAACATCACCCATTGCGATCACGGATGGTCTTGAGACATTGTTGAACCCTTTGAAAAAAATCAAGTTTCCAGTTCATGAGATGGCTTTGATGATGAGTATCTCCCTTAGATTCATCCCTACCTTGATGGAGGAAACGGATAAGATCATCAAAGCGCAGACTGCCAGAGGGGCAGAACTGGCAACTGGTCCGGTTAAAGAAAGAATCAAATCGATTGTGCCTTTATTGATCCCATTGTTTGTCAGTGCTTTCAAGCGTGCAGAGGACTTGGCGACGGCGATGGAAGCAAGGGGATACAAAGGCGGTGAAGGAAGGACGAAGTACAGGGTTCTCCGCTGGACAAAAACAGACACAGCGGTTCTTAGCTCCCTCGTCATGCTGGCTGTCATCCTGATCGTATTAAGAGGCAGATAGGAGTGTTCTTATGCAGAGAATAAAATGCACAATGGCATACGATGGCACACCATTTGCCGGTTATCAGGTTCAGCCAGGGAAAAGGACAATCCAATTGGAAGTTGAAAAAGCCCTGCGTGATATCCATAAAGAGGAAGAAGTGAAGATCACGGCATCAGGGAGAACCGATGCAGGAGTCCACGCTATGGGCCAGGTCTTTCACTTTGACACAGGGCTCTCCATTCCGGAGGAGAAGTGGCCGACGGTGCTGAACAGCAAACTGCCGGCAGAAATCGTCATCACTTCAGCAGAAAAGGTGCCAGCTGACTTTCATGCCCGCTTCTCGGCAGTCAAAAAAGAATACTATTACTCGGTCTATCGAAGTAAAACGCCAGATCCCTTCAAGAGGAACTTTGCTTTGCATTATCCATTTCATTTGAACATAGATGAAATGAGGAGAGCAGCAGAATGTTTGGTAGGAGAGCATGACTTTACCAGTTTCTGTTCAGCAAAGACAGAAGTAATAGATAAGGTCAGAACCATTTACTCTATTGAGATAAATGAAGCCAAAGAAGAGATCACCTTTTCGTATATCGGGAATGGTTTCCTCTATAACATGGTCAGGATCCTCTCAGGGACGCTTTTGGAAGTCGGCAGAGGCAAGTATACAGCGGATGATGTAAGAAGCATGCTGGAGGCGGGAAACCGGAACGCAGCCGGCAAAACAGCTGCTCCGCAAGGATTATACCTGTGGAAAGTGTTCTATTGAAAAAAAACAACTAAAACAACTAATCCAGGTGTAACATTCCCTTGACATCCCGGCCTGAACGAGATATTATAACATATGGTATGTTATTAACCCCACGATAAGCCCCGGAATCTTATTGTGATTAAAGATATATACTATCGGAACTTTTATGAATGATAAATATTAGGAGGGTAACTCATGCGTACGACATATATGGCTAAAGCTAATGAAATCGAACGTAAATGGTACGTTGTCGACGCTGAAGGCAAGACTCTTGGTCGCCTTTCAAGCGAAGTAGCATCTATTTTACGCGGTAAACACAAACCAACTTTCACACCACACGTTGACACTGGTGATCACGTGATCATCATTAATGCATCTAAGATTGAATTAACAGGTAAGAAACTGACTGATAAAATTTACTACCGTCACAGCCAACACCCAGGCGGTTTGAAATCCCGTACAGCTCTTGAAATGCGTACAAACTACTCAGAAAAAATGCTTGAACTTGGAATTAAAGGTATGCTTCCAAAAGGTTCTTTAGGCCGTCAAATGTTCAAGAAGTTACACGTATTCGCTGGCGCAGAACATACGCACCAAGCACAAAAACCAGAAGTTTACGAACTTCGTGGATAATCAATAAGAGGAGGTTATTATCTTGGCACAAGTTCAATACTACGGAACTGGTCGTCGTAAGAGCTCAGTAGCTCGTGTACGTTTAGTACCAGGTAACGGAAAAATCGTTATTAATGATCGTGAAGTAGAAAACTACATCCCATTCGAAGCACTACGTGAGGTTATCAAACAGCCTCTAGTTGCAACTGAAACTGTTGGCAACTACGATGTATTGGTAAACGTTAACGGTGGTGGATACACTGGTCAAGCTGGTGCAATCCGTCATGGTATCGCCCGTGCATTGCTTCAAGCTGATCCTGAATACCGTGGAACCCTTAAGCGCGCAGGATTACTGACTCGTGACGCTCGTATGAAAGAACGTAAGAAATACGGTCTTAAAGGCGCTCGTCGTGCACCTCAGTTCTCAAAACGTTAATCTTTATTATCGTTCAATCCCAGTTGGATTATCCAGCTGGGATTTTTTGTTGTTATGAGATTTGTTTCGTTAGGGGAGGTGCATTAAGTATATGCAAAGAAGGGGCATCAAAGCGGTGAACCAGATACATTAGATTGCTCGGCCAGCGGGTGACAACAAATCGATGGCGGTAGGTCCGCCATCACATGACACCAGATTGCCAAACCTTCTAAAATGATGTACTCCTCTCCCTGCAAAGGAACATGAAGCCGCCTATTCGACAAATTACGGGGAGTGACTGGTATCCTAGCCAGAATTGGAAAGCATTGCTCGAATGAAGTACAGCTTTAAGCAAAAAATAACGATCAAAGGGAGGGAATCGCTTTGAGCGTTATTACTTCATTCAATTCGAAAAGAAGAGAGAAGCAGATACAGCACGAGAGAAAGCTGCTGCGGGAAGTGTCGATCAAGATGCTCCAGGAAAGTGTCCGAAAACATTTTGGACAGATCAAGATCCAGGGCGGTGTCTTTATGCAGCAAGGATTTGATGAAGCGTGCTTTGATGTGGCTATTGAGTCCTATTTGCTTGGCGGGAAGCTGAGTAAATTCGGATACAGCGGTGAAACACTGGAAGATGTGCAAGGCCGATGCAGCCCCGAGATGAAGCACTATATAGATACGTTATATAACTTCTGGCTCTACTGGTCAGAGCTTGGTATTTCCAATACAGTGGATGAGTCCTTCTATTACAGCTGCGAACATTTCGTTGAAACTTGGTGGAGTGAAGGATATCAAAATGGTATAAAGAGGCACAAGCTCAGAATGCATTAATTTCTATTCCGGCAGTTCTAAAACTATCCCTTGTCCCATATTTTTTATAGAGATGGGGGAGGGATTCATTTGAAAAATAAATTAAAGATGATAGGGTTTGCAGGGGTTGCCATCATAATATTCGTCATTTTTCAATATAAGCTGCTTGATACGGGAACGTGGGAGTCCTGGAATCTTCCTTTGTCAGGCAAAATTATTTATATTGACCCCGGGCATGGAGGACCAGATGGGGGTGCTGAAAGCGGAACGGGCTCCAATGAAGTTCTTGAAAAGGATATTGCCTTAAATGTATCTAAAATGCTTCGCGATTATTTTCAGGAGCAAGGAGCTCTTGTCATTATGACAAGGGATAATGACAGTGATTTGGCTCCAGAGGGAACAAGAGGGTATAGCCGTAGAAAAACAGAGGATTTGAAAAGGAGGCTTGAACTGATTAACTCTTCCGACGCTGACTTGTATCTCAGTATTCATTTAAATGCGATACCTTCAAGCAGGTGGAGCGGGGCGCAAACCTTTTTTAATCCAAAATTCAAGGAGAATAAAGAGGTGGCCGAATCGATTCAGTCAGAGTTGATCCGAAATCTTGAAAATACAAAGAGAGAGGCGAAGGGGATTCAGAATGTGTATCTTGTTAAGCATATTAATAAGCCTGGAGCCCTGGTCGAAATTGGATTCTTATCCAACCCTGGTGAAAAAGCCAATCTGATAAATGAAAAGTATCAGCAAAAAGTGGCAGCATCCATTTACGAAGGCGTTTTAAAATATTTTGATGAGGAAACTGATGAGGAGTGACCCTCTCAGTTTTTTTATTTGCCTATAAGCTGTTAGACAATTCAATACAATTAGGTTATGTTATACTGGAATAGGATGAAAACGAATTCAAGATTAGAGGAAGGTGTTAGTTATGTTATCCCAACAACAAGTTAAAGATTTATTATATAAAGTCAACGATCCTTTTTTACATAAAACACTGGAAGAAACAAACGGGGTTCTTGAAATAAGTATTAAAGAAGAGAAGAATCATGTGAGCGTGAAGATTGCAATTGCCAAAACCGGAACGGCAGAACAGATGAAGATGCAGCAGGAAATCGTCAAGATTTTAAAAGAAAATGGAGCAGAAACGGTTGGTATCCGTTTTGCGGACCTTTCCCCGGAAGAACTTGAAAAACATAGAGGTTCCCAACCTGAAGGCGAAGAGTCGGGAAGCCTTCTTTCTCCAGGCAGCAAAACAACATTCATCGCAATTGCCAGTGGAAAAGGCGGGGTTGGCAAGTCGACAGTATCTGTTAACCTGGCTGTTTCATTGGCACGTGCAGGCAAAAAAGTAGGGTTGGTCGATGCCGATATTTATGGTTTCAGCGTGCCTGATATGATGGGTATTGTAAAGCGGCCTGTTGTGAGGGGAGAAAAAATCATCCCAGTTGAAAGATTTGGAGTGAAAGTTATCTCCATGGGCTTCTTTGTGGAAGACAATGCACCTGTAATCTGGAGAGGGCCGATGCTTGGGAAGATGCTGAATAACTTCTTCAATGAAGTTGAATGGGGTGACCTTGATTACCTGCTCCTTGATCTGCCGCCGGGAACGGGAGACGTGGCTTTGGATATCCATACAATGCTTCCGCAATGTAAAGAGATCATTGTTACCACCCCACACCCGACAGCAGCCTTTGTTGCTGCCCGTGCAGGAGCTATGGCTTTAAGTACGGACCATGAAATTTTGGGTGTTATCGAAAATATGTCTTATTTCGAAAGCAAAAACACTGGAGAAAGAGAATATGTCTTCGGAAGAGGCGGGGGGGAAAAGCTGTCTGAAGAACTAAGAACGAATCTCCTCGGACAGCTCCCGCTTCAGCAGCCGGATTGGAATGAAGATGATTTTGCCCCATCCGTATATGGTGAAGATCATCGTTTAGGGAAAATTTATGGGGATATAGCATACAAAGTAATCGAGTTACTGTCCTAAAAAAAACAAGCGGCTTCGAGCCGCTTGTTTTTTTAGTAGAAAAAGGGCTGCTTAAGCACCTTCGCCCCCGCCGCCACTGGAACCCTCACCGCCGGATTGGCCGCCGCCGGTTTCACCGCCGCCTCCTTGGCTGCCTTGCTCTCCGCCCTGGCCTTTCATTTCACCCGCTGCTTTAATCAAGATATCCTGGATCTTGGCTTTGAATAGCGGGCTCTCAAAGGTTTCAGTTACTACTTGCTGGAGATGCTCCCTATACTCTTTGCTTTTAAGAGTTTCCCCGATCTCCTTCTGGATTTCGGGATCTTTCATAATGTCCATGACCATTCCCTGGTACTCCGGATCTTTCATCAGGTCTTTCAACAGCTTTTCATTTTCGCCTTTCATACTTTTTGCCATGGCTTCGGCAAACTTTGGATCTTCAAATGACTTTTTCCAAAATTCGCTGCCTTTGTCTGATGTGAGGGTAGTTGTGATGGTCTCTTTGACGACCCCTTCATTCATAATGAGCTGCTGTTTTACTTTTTCATCAGCCATGATTTCCTGGATGGCCTTTTTTCCATCATCCGTTTTCAGTATATCTACAACCATTTTCTTGGTTTCTTCATAGTCAGGCTGATTGGCGCTTGCTTGACCGCCGCCGCCGCCGCAGGCAGTAAGAATAAGAAGCGGCAATAATATAATTAGAAAGGATATTTTTTTCATCTTAAAGCCCCTTTCACTTCAATGTATCCCTACAATTAATATGGATTAAACGAAAAAAAATATACCGTGGAATGAGGTTGATGTGGATTTTTTAAATGGTCGTTTGGTACAATCAAGGAAGTGCAAAAAAATGTAATGGAGGCATTTCTTAAGTGACTATCCGGAATTGGATTCGATTATTTTTCTCCACACTAATGGTGGGTGGAGTTGTAACAGGTACCGCAGGCTTAATACTGAGGTGGGATGAATTTTCTCCGTGGATTATGGATTTTGATCTAGGAAGGATTCTGTCCGTTCTCTTATGGCTGATAGTAGTAGGGTTTACATTCAGTGTTATAAGCCAAATGGGATTTTTCGCCTATCTGACCATTCATCAGTTTGGACTTGGCATGTTTCGTTCTTTTTGGAATACCGTCCAAGTCGTTGTAATTCTTTTGGTGTTATTTGATTTGATTTATTTCCGATTTGATGGATTTACCGTTGATGGAGAGATCAGGTATTCGTATATCTTTTTATTTTTATTGATTGTCTTGAGTGGACTGGCGGTAGCATTTTTGAAGAACCGGCAGTCGGTTCAAAATACGTTTATTTCAGCCGTTTTCTTTATGGTCGTTGTAACGGTGCTGGAATGGCTACCGGTCCTGCAGGCAAAGGAGAGCAAGTGGCTTTACTTGATGTTGTTTGCCTTGGTGGCTTGCAATGCGTATCAATTGCTGGCCTTGCCAAAATACAACAAGCGTTCGGAAGAGGAAAGGAAAGCAAGACAATAAAGATTAAGGACTGATCCCACCAACCTGGGACCAGTCCTTTTTTAGTATCAAGGAATAAGTGTGGTTTTGGTCTTACCGTTGGCGATCATTTCAGAGACACTTTTAAATTCTCCCTTGGATTTAAGAACTTTCACAATTCCGGGAAGAGATTTTTCGGTTTGTTTAGCGGAATCAGAAGCGTGGAGAAGCACAATGTCTCCCTTCTTGGCTGAAGAAACATTCTTAACAATCTGGTCGGCACCGGGATTTGTCCAATCCTGAGAATTGACACTCCAGTGAACAACCGTATAGCCCAGTTTATCAGCAATGGACAATACCCGTTTATCAAAATGTCCGGTTGGCATTCTCAAGAGAGAAACGCTTTTAATATTTAGCTTCTCAAAAACTTCTTGCGCTTTCAGTATATCCTGCCGTACTTTGGCATCCTCCATCTCGCTGTAATCTTTATAAGCATAACCAAGGCTTCCGATTTCATATCCTTGCTTATCGATCTTTTCAACTATATCAGGATGTCGTTCTGCCCAGGCTCCTGAAAGAAAGAAGGTGGCTGATTGAACTCCTTGTTCCTGAAGTTCTTCAAGAATTGGTTCAGCTTTTTCATCACCCCAGCCCACATTGAAAGTCAGTGATATCCCTTTATCCCCTTTATAAATGGCTTTCGGTCCATCCTCTGTGGAGAAAACAGGCAGAGCAGAAAGGCTACCGGTGAAAATGAATAAAGCCGTAAAGAAAGAAATGACCAGAATTAGAATACCCTGTTTTATTTTTCGGGCATTTAATGTGTAAAAAACATTCATACAATCCCTCCAAGAGACGATTTCCTGTTCTAACATATGCATGTCCGAAGAAAAAATAGTACAGAAATAATGAAAAGCCTATTATAAATTCGGCTTAATTGGAAAAAACTACAATCACTACGTTGAAGGGGTGACAGTTTTGCTGGGTTTCTTAATAAATGAAAGAGAGAAACAGGAAATGGAATACTTACTAAAGAGAGAGATGGACGAAATACTGTTCGATCTGAAAGATTCAAGACTCGACCATATAGTAAAACGAGCTATGGACGAAAGATATAAGATATTATTTGAATTATTCAAGAGGGTTGCTACCCAAAAAGATTGTTTGAGATATATGAAAACCACCAGAGGGAAGCAGGAGAAATCTTAGTTTTACCAGAAAAATTGGACAAGCAAATAAAGAAAATCTTTTTTGTGGAAAACCGTTGACTTTGAATCGTTATCTTGATATATTAATAAGCGTCGCTGTTGAACAACAGTGATTGACAAAAACATTTTAAAAAAAGTTGTTGACTCGGCTTTTGAAAGATGTTAAGATAATCAAGTCGCCAAAAACAAGCGACGCGGATTGAACCTTGAAAACTGAACAAAACAAGACAAAACGTCAACGTTAATCTAGTAAGAACTTGATTCTTACAAAGTTGCTAACACTTTAATTAGCAAATGAGCAAGTCAAACTTTTATCGGAGAGTTTGATCCTGGCTCAGGACGAACGCTGGCGGCGTGCCTAATACATGCAAGTCGAGCGGACGGATGGGAGCTTGCTCCCTGAAGTCAGCGGCGGACGGGTGAGTAACACGTGGGTAACCTGCCTGTAAGACTGGGATAACTCCGGGAAACCGGGGCTAATACCGGATAGTTCCTTTCCTCACATGAGGAAGGGTGGAAAGGTGGCTTCGGCTACCACTTACAGATGGACCCGCGGCGCATTAGCTAGTTGGTGAGGTAACGGCTCACCAAGGCGACGATGCGTAGCCGACCTGAGAGGGTGATCGGCCACACTGGGACTGAGACACGGCCCAGACTCCTACGGGAGGCAGCAGTAGGGAATCTTCCGCAATGGACGAAAGTCTGACGGAGCAACGCCGCGTGAGTGATGAAGGTTTTCGGATCGTAAAGCTCTGTTGTTAGGGAAGAACAAGTGCCGTTCGAATAGGGCGGCACCTTGACGGTACCTAACCAGAAAGCCACGGCTAACTACGTGCCAGCAGCCGCGGTAATACGTAGGTGGCAAGCGTTGTCCGGAATTATTGGGCGTAAAGCGCGCGCAGGCGGTCTCTTAAGTCTGATGTGAAAGCCCACGGCTCAACCGTGGAGGGTCATTGGAAACTGGGGGACTTGAGTACAGAAGAGGAAAGTGGAATTCCACGTGTAGCGGTGAAATGCGTAGATATGTGGAGGAACACCAGTGGCGAAGGCGACTTTCTGGTCTGTAACTGACGCTGAGGCGCGAAAGCGTGGGGAGCAAACAGGATTAGATACCCTGGTAGTCCACGCCGTAAACGATGAGTGCTAAGTGTTAGAGGGTTTCCGCCCTTTAGTGCTGCAGCTAACGCATTAAGCACTCCGCCTGGGGAGTACGGTCGCAAGACTGAAACTCAAAGGAATTGACGGGGGCCCGCACAAGCGGTGGAGCATGTGGTTTAATTCGAAGCAACGCGAAGAACCTTACCAGGTCTTGACATCCTCTGACAACCCTAGAGATAGGGCGTTCCCCTTCGGGGGACAGAGTGACAGGTGGTGCATGGTTGTCGTCAGCTCGTGTCGTGAGATGTTGGGTTAAGTCCCGCAACGAGCGCAACCCTTGATCTTAGTTGCCAGCATTCAGTTGGGCACTCTAAGATGACTGCCGGTGACAAACCGGAGGAAGGTGGGGATGACGTCAAATCATCATGCCCCTTATGACCTGGGCTACACACGTGCTACAATGGACGGTACAAAGGGCAGCAAGACCGCGAGGTTTAGCAAATCCCATAAAACCGTTCTCAGTTCGGATTGCAGGCTGCAACTCGCCTGCATGAAGCTGGAATCGCTAGTAATCGCGGATCAGCATGCCGCGGTGAATACGTTCCCGGGCCTTGTACACACCGCCCGTCACACCACGAGAGTTTGTAACACCCGAAGTCGGTGAGGTAACCTTTTGGAGCCAGCCGCCTAAGGTGGGACAGATGATTGGGGTGAAGTCGTAACAAGGTAGCCGTATCGGAAGGTGCGGCTGGATCACCTCCTTTCTAAGGATATATGAGACGTGACGCGTTGATTTTGTTTTGTTCAGTTTTGATGGTTCAATAAGATTTTTTGCGAAAGCAAACAAATCCACCATCAAACATTGTTCTTTGAAAACTAGATAAAGATAGTCATGAAGAAAGTCAAGAAAGAACCGAGAATTCGCCATTTTAGGATATCTCTTATGAGATATTGTTTTAAACTAAGGTGAAGGAGAAGCGAGGAGTGCAAGGCGCCCGTGTTTCTGAGCAGCGGAGTGTACCTTACCGTACATGAGCAGCGGAAGAAACGAAGGCAACGCCGCAATCCGAAGCTTATCGTTCGCCGATGGTTAAGTTAGAAAGGGCGCACGGTGGATGCCTTGGCACTAGGAGCCGATGAAGGACGGGACTAACACCGATATGCTTCGGGGAGCTGTAAGTAAGCTTTGATCCGGAGATTTCCGAATGGGGGAACCCGCTGCACGTAATGGTGCAGTATCCATACTTGAATACATAGAGTATGGAAGGCAGACCCGGGGAACTGAAACATCTAAGTACCCGGAGGAAGAGAAAGCAAACGCGATTCCCTGAGTAGCGGCGAGCGAAACGGGATTAGCCCAAACCAAGAGGCTTGCCTCTTGGGGTTGTAGGACACTCTATACGGAGTTACAAAGGAATGAAGTAGACGAAGAAGTCTGGAAAGGCTCGTCACAGAAGGTAACAACCCTGTAGTCGAAACTTCGTTCCCTCTTGAGTGGATCCTGAGTACGGCGGGACACGAGAAATCCCGTCGGAAGCTGGGAGGACCATCTCCCAAGGCTAAATACTCCCTAGTGACCGATAGTGAACCAGTACCGTGAGGGAAAGGTGAAAAGCACCCCGGAAGGGGAGTGAAATAGAACCTGAAACCGTGTGCCTACAAGTAGTCAGAGCCCGTTAACGGGTGATGGCGTGCCTTTTGTAGAATGAACCGGCGAGTTACGATCCCATGCAAGGTTAAGTCGGAAAGACGGAGCCGCAGCGAAAGCGAGTCTGAATAGGGCGAATGAGTATGTGGTCGTAGACCCGAAACCAGGTGATCTACCCATGTCCAGGGTGAAGTTCAGGTAACACTGAATGGAGGCCCGAACCCACGCACGTTGAAAAGTGCGGGGATGAGGTGTGGGTAGCGGAGAAATTCCAATCGAACTTGGAGATAGCTGGTTCTCTCCGAAATAGCTTTAGGGCTAGCCTCATGTAGTAAGAGTCTTGGAGGTAGAGCACTGTTTGGACTAGGGGCCCTCATCGGGTTACCGAATTCAGACAAACTCCGAATGCCAAAGACTTATCCATGGGAGTCAGACTGCGAGTGATAAGATCCGTAGTCGAAAGGGAAACAGCCCAGACCACCAGCTAAGGTCCCAAAGTATACGTTAAGTGGAAAAGGATGTGGAGTTGCTTAGACAACCAGGATGTTGGCTTAGAAGCAGCCACCATTTAAAGAGTGCGTAATAGCTCACTGGTCGAGTGACTCTGCGCCGAAAATGTACCGGGGCTAAACGTATCACCGAAGCTGTGGATTGACACCATTTGGTGTCAGTGGTAGGAGAGCGTTCTAAGGGCTGAGAAGCTGGACCGTAAGGACTGGTGGAGCGCTTAGAAGTGAGAATGCCGGTATGAGTAGCGAAAGACAGGTGAGAATCCTGTCCACCGAATGCCTAAGGTTTCCTGAGGAAGGCTCGTCCGCTCAGGGTTAGTCGGGACCTAAGCCGAGGCCGAAAGGCGTAGGCGATGGATAACAGGTTGATATTCCTGTACCACCTCTTTTCCGTTTGAGTGATGGGGGGACGCAGGAGGATAGGGTAAGCGCGCTGTTGGATATGCGCGTCTAAGCAGTTAGGCTGGTGATGAGGCAAATCCCGTCACCATAAAGGCTGAGCTGTGACAGCGAGGGAAATATAGTACCGAAGTTCCTGATTCCACACTGCCAAGAAAAGCCTCTAGCGAGGAAAAAGGTGCCCGTACCGCAAACCGACACAGGTAGGCGAGGAGAGAATCCTAAGGTGAGCGAGAGAACTCTCGTTAAGGAACTCGGCAAAATGACCCCGTAACTTCGGGAGAAGGGGTGCTCTGGTAGGGTGCAAGCCCGAGAGAGCCGCAGTGAATAGGCCCAGGCGACTGTTTAGCAAAAACACAGGTCTCTGCGAAGCCGTAAGGCGAAGTATAGGGGCTGACGCCTGCCCGGTGCTGGAAGGTTAAGGGGAGTGCTTAGCGCAAGCGAAGGTGCGAACCGAAGCCCCAGTAAACGGCGGCCGTAACTATAACGGTCCTAAGGTAGCGAAATTCCTTGTCGGGTAAGTTCCGACCCGCACGAAAGGCGCAACGATCTGGGCACTGTCTCAACGAGAGACTCGGTGAAATTATAGTACCTGTGAAGATGCAGGTTACCCGCGACAGGACGGAAAGACCCCGTGGAGCTTTACTGTAGCCTGATATTGAATTTTGGCACAGCTTGTACAGGATAGGTAGGAGCCTTGGAAACCGGAGCGCCAGCTTCGGTGGAGGCGCTGGTGGGATACTACCCTGGCTGTGTTGAACTTCTAACCCGCGCCCCTGATCGGGGTGGGAGACAGTGTCAGGTGGGCAGTTTGACTGGGGCGGTCGCCTCCTAAAGAGTAACGGAGGCGCCCAAAGGTTCCCTCAGAATGGTTGGAAATCATTCGCAGAGTGTAAAGGCACAAGGGAGCTTGACTGCGAGACCTACAAGTCGAGCAGGGACGAAAGTCGGGCTTAGTGATCCGGTGGTTCCGCATGGAAGGGCCATCGCTCAACGGATAAAAGCTACCCCGGGGATAACAGGCTTATCTCCCCCAAGAGTCCACATCGACGGGGAGGTTTGGCACCTCGATGTCGGCTCATCGCATCCTGGGGCTGTAGTCGGTCCCAAGGGTTGGGCTGTTCGCCCATTAAAGCGGTACGCGAGCTGGGTTCAGAACGTCGTGAGACAGTTCGGTCCCTATCCGTCGTGGGCGCAGGAAATTTGAGAGGAGCTGTCCTTAGTACGAGAGGACCGGGATGGACGCACCGCTGGTGTACCAGTTGTCTTGCCAAAGGCATCGCTGGGTAGCTATGTGCGGAAGGGATAAGTGCTGAAAGCATCTAAGCATGAAGCCCCCCTCGAGATGAGATTTCCCATCACTTTATGTGAGTAAGATCCCTGAAAGATGATCAGGTAGATAGGTCTGAGGTGGAAGCGTGGCGACACGTGCAGCTGACAGATACTAATCGATCGAGGACTTAACCACGTTAAAAAGCACAGGCGGCTTGACCAGAAGCGACAGGCATTAGACAGCAAGCAGATGAGGGTGTTCTTCGCCCTCGGCTGATTGATGGCTAATGACCCCGAGCTTCTAGCCGCCGGAGCTGGATTGCAAAATAGCGAAACTCGGAATCCTTTCTGATTCTTCATGACCTTTATCTAGTTTTGAGAGAACAATTTAAAAAACACTTGATTTTATAAAAAATCTTGTTATAATAAATCTGTCCTTTCAATTTACAAGCAATAATTGTCTGGTGACTAAGGCGAAGAGGTCACACCCGTTCCCATGCCGAACACGGAAGTTAAGCTCTTCAGCGCCGATGGTAGTTGGGGGATCTCCCCCTGTGAGAGTAGGACGTCGCCAGGCTTTTCGTTCCGCAGTAGCTCAGTGGTAGAGCTATCGGCTGTTAACCGATCGGTCGCAGGTTCGAGTCCTGCCTGCGGAGCCATTGCTTCCATAGCTCAGTCAGGTAGAGCACTTCCATGGTAAGGAAGAGGTCACCGGTTCGAGCCCGGTTGGAAGCTTACTAGTTTTATAAAATCGGCCCGTTGGTCAAGCGGTTAAGACACCGCCCTTTCACGGCGGTAACACGGGTTCGAATCCCGTACGGGTCACCATTACGGAGGATTAGCTCAGCTGGGAGAGCATCTGCCTTACAAGCAGAGGGTCGGCGGTTCGATCCCGTCATCCTCCACCATGATTTTGTCACAACTTAATAAAATATAAACATTTTCAAATTAGTGCCGGTGTAGCTCAACTGGTAGAGCAACTGACTTGTAATCAGTAGGTTGGGGGTTCAAGTCCTCTTGCCGGCACCACTCATTTGGAGGGGTAGCGAAGTGGCTAAACGCGGCGGACTGTAAATCCGCTCCTTCGGGTTCGGCAGTTCGAATCTGCCCCCCTCCACCATTTCTTGAATACATAGAGCAGAAAATGGACATGTTAATGAATGTCCTTTTTATTTTCGCTGATATTGGGCTATAGCCAAGCGGTAAGGCATCGCACTTTGACTGCGACATGCGTTGGTTCGAATCCAGCTAGCCCAGCCATTGTGAGCCATTAGCTCAGTTGGTAGAGCATCTGACTTTTAATCAGAGGGTCGAAGGTTCGAATCCTTCATGGCTCATCACAAAAAAAGCTTCCAGACTTATGTCTGGAAGCTTTTTTTGTGTTCAGTTATTGTTCCTGATGCCCAGACTGTCAGATGGAACACCTCAAAAAGCGGTTCAGTCATTTGTGAATTGCTTAATGAAGGAAAACAATATTATAGAAGGAGAGTTAGTTTGTAATGGGGTGAATAGCGAAGAAACACCCTACTATAGAAGGAGAGTTGGTTTGTAATGGGGTGAATAGCGGAGAAACACCCTACTATAGAAGGAGAGTTAGTTTGTAATGGGGTGATTAGTGGAGAAACACCCTATTATAGAAGGAGAGTTAGTTTGTAATGGGGTGAATAGCGAAGAAACACCCTACTATAGAAGGAGAGTTGGTTTGTAATGGGGTGAATAGCGGAGAAACACCCTATTATAGAAGGAGAGTTGGTTTGTAATGGGGTGAATAGCGGAGAAACACCCTACTATAGAAGGAGAGTTAGTTTGTAATGGGGTGATTAGTGGAGAAACACCCTATTATAGAAGGAGAGTTAGTTTGTAATGGGGTGAATAGCGAAGAAACACCCTACTATAGAAGGAGAGTTGGTTTGTAATGGGGTGAATAGCGGAGAAACACCCTATTATAGAAGGAGAGTTGGTTTGTAATGGGGTGAATAGCGGAGAAACACCCTATTATAGAAGGAGAGTTGGTCTGTAATGGGGTGAATAGCGGAGAAACACCCTATTATAGAAGGAGAGTTGGTTTGTAATGGGGTGAATAATGGAGAAGGCCTGCCTTATCCCTCCTCCTCCATGCGAATCCAGCTTCAAGGCCTAGCTGCTGGCGTACTTCCCGACTCCTTCTTGCGATAAGTCAACATCAACTCACTCTGTTCGTTGTATTTCGGTTATCTCATACTGAGTCAGTCCAGTCCGTACGCAGCTGAACAGGTCTTTTCCGCTTTTTATAGATAAGTCAACATCGAATCGCTGCCGCACTTCGTGTTTCCTTTATCTCATACGAAAGCCCTCCAATCCGTACGGCGCTTAACGCCCGCTTCCGCTTTTGATCCGTCCAGCTCCAGCGGGCAGCGCCTAGCGGATTTCGGTCTCTCTCCTTGCGATAAGTCAACATCGAATCGCTGCCGCTCTTCGTGATTCCTTTATCTCATGCGGAGGCGGTCCAGTTTGAACGCCGCTGGGCAGGCTCCCTCCGCTTTTGATCCGTCCAGCTCCAGCGGGCAGCGCCTAGCGGATTTCGGTCTCTCTCCTTGCGATAAGTCAACATCGAATCGCTGCCGCTCTTCGTGATTCCTTTATCTCATGCGGAGGCGGTCCAGTTTGAACGCCGCTGGGCAGGCTCCCTCCGCTTTTGATCCATCCAGCTCCAGCGGGCAGCGCCTAGCGGATTTCGGTCTCTCTCCTTGCGATAAGCCAACATCGAATCGCTAACGCTCTTCGTGTTTCCTTTATCTCATACGAAAGCCCTCCAATCCGTACGGCGCTTAACGCCCGCTTCCTCTTTTGATCCGTCCAGCTCCGGGAGCCTAACGGCTAGCAAACTTCCCTCCTCCTCCTTGCGATAAGTCAACATCGAATCGCTGCCGCTCTTCGTGTTTCCTTTATCTCATGCGGAGGCGGTCCAGTTTGTACGCCGCTGGGCAGGCTCCCTCCGCTTTTGATCCGTCCAGCTCCAGCGGGCAGCGCCTAGCGGATTTCGGTCTCTCTCCTTGCGATAAGTCAACATCGAATCGCTGCCGCACTTCGTGTTTCCTTTATCTCATACGAAAGCCCTCCAATCCGTACGGCGCTTAACGCCCGCTTCCGCTTTTGAATATATATACACTATCTTGTCCGGTTGAGTCATTTTGGTTTTGTTCGTTACAATGGAGGTAGTAAAGGATGAGGAGGAACTGGTATGAAGAAGAATATTTCAATTATTGGCGTGCCTATGGATTTGGGGCAGATGCGCCGTGGTGTAGATATGGGACCAAGTGCAATCCGTTATGCGGGAGTGGCAGAGAGGTTAGAGAGACTTGGCCATACGATTAATGACTTGGGGAACATTGAAATCGCCCAGCCTGAAAGAGTACATACCTCAGATTCAACATTGAGAAATTTGAAAGCGGTTGCGGAGGGGAATCAGAAGCTTGGGGATAAAGTGGATGAGGTCATTGCAAGTAATGACTTCCCGCTTGTGCTTGGTGGAGATCACAGCATTGCCATCGGGACGCTTGCCGGGGTTTCCAAACACTATGAGAATCTTGGTGTCATCTGGTATGACGCACATGGTGATCTAAATACAAGCGACACTTCGCCATCAGGCAATATCCATGGGATGCCGCTTGCTGTATCTTTAGGAATCGGCGATGAAAGCCTGACCGGTATTGGCGGCTATTCTCCTAAGGTAAAGCCTGAAAACATCGTCATCATTGGGGCACGCTCCTTGGATGAAGGTGAGAGGGAATTGATCAAGGATCGCGGAATCAAAGTGTTTACAATGCATGAAGTCGATCGCATGGGCATGACGAAGGTGATGGAGGAGGCAATCAGCTACTTGAAGGAGAAAACCGATGGCGTTCACCTGTCACTCGACCTGGACGGTTTAGACCCAAGTGATGCACCTGGTGTGGGAACACCGGTATTAGGCGGGATCAGTTACCGTGAAAGCCATTTGGCGATGGAAATGCTGGCTGAATCAAATCTCATTACATCTGCAGAATTTGTAGAAGTTAACCCGATTCTGGACGATAAGAACAGAACCGCATCGGTTGCTGTTGCCCTTATGGGTTCCCTATTCGGCGAAAAATTACTATAAAACAATAAAAGCAGCTCCTCCGGGAAGCTGCTTTTAATGATTCTCTGTCTTATGGTGAAAGGTATTTAACAAGTGGTCAAGCTCACAACTGATTTGGACGACATGTTCATTTGCAAAGGACGATTGCAGTGCCAATTTTACCATTCGGCTTCGGTGTTCCTCAATTTGTTTAAGTAATTCAGCTCTCCCCACACTAATTACCTCGTTTCCGGACTTATTTAGTCCTTTTATACCCTTAAATAAAAAATTCTAAACATTTCTTTTCTAAAATTTGTTAGGATAGAGTAGATGAAAAAAATTGAAACCTTTTTTGCTATACGTTCGTATACATGTATAGCCGCATAGAGCGGAGGTATAAAATGGATGCGCTAGTCAATAAAAGAATTAAGCAGGTGCTGAAAGGCGATCAAGATGCATTTGCTGAGGTTATCGAACTTTATAAAGATAAAGTGTTCCAGATTTGTTTCCGTATGTTAGGTAACCGCCATGAAGCTGAGGATATTGCACAAGAGGCTTTCATAAGGGCTTATGTCAATATCCATACGTTTAATCAGAAGCGGAAGTTTTCCACATGGCTTTACCGGATCGCGACAAATCTCTGCATCGATAGAATCAGGAAAAAGAAACCGGATTATTATCTTGATGCCGAAGTCACAGGGACAGATGGATTAACAATGTATTCTCAAATCGCCGCAGATGGACAGCTGCCGGAAGAAGAAGTGGAAGAAATGGAACTTCAGGCAGAAATCCAACGACAGATTTTGAAACTTCCTGATAAATACAGGTCGGTCATTGTCCTGAAGTATATTGATGAATTATCACTTCAGGAAATCAGTGAGATCCTGGATCTGCCGTTGGGTACGGTGAAAACGAGAATACATAGAGGGCGGGAAGCTCTCAGAAAACAATTAAGAAACATGTAGGAAAGGGTGTGAAGCCTTTGAAATCTTGTTGTTCTTTAGAATATGAAGAATATATCCACGAATATTTAGATGAAGAAATTTCACAAGAACACGAAAGAAAATTGAAAGAACATCTTCAAAGGTGTGAAGAATGTCAGCAATTTTTCCATGAAATGAAAAAATCAATAGCACTTGTGCAAAGCACATCACATATACAGGCACCTTCGGATTTCACGAGCAAAGTTATGGCCAGTCTCCCAAAGGAAAAGAAGAAGGTAGGGGCTCAGCGCTGGCTGAGGCATCATCCTTTATTGACAGCGGCGTCTCTGTTTTTTGTCCTGATGGTCGGCAGCCTTTTTTCCTCTTGGAACCAAAGTGACGAGTTTTCCTTTACTAAACAGCCCGATTTGATTGTAAAAGATCATACGGTCATCGTCCCTGAAGGAAAAGTAATCGATGGGAATATCACTGTAAAGAATGGTGATGTTAAAATTGAAGGCCAGGTCAATGGAGACATAACCGTCATTAACGGAAACCAATATATGGCATCTGCCGGAAGTGTTACCGGTGAAATCAAAGAGATAGATGCGGCTTTTGAATGGTTATGGTATCAGATGAAAAAAGGGGTCAAAGACACTCTGAATTGGTTTGAGAAACAACCTGAGGGTGTATAAGAAAAAGAAGGGCTTGTTTAAGGGGAATTTCCTTGGACAGTCCTTTTTTAATAGTAATCGGAGCTTATGCGTGTATATTATCCGAGTGCTTTTGTTATTTCCACTTTTTTTATTATTCAGTATGTCAATACTCTTTGTGATATAATAATAAAGTTACTAATTACATAGCCAGTTTCACGGCTATCCCTTTAGATCACTTCTATTGGAGGATACTATATGCCGTTTTTTGATGTTTACTCAAATTATTCCGTACTGGATTATGCCTCGGACATCGTAGACATACTCCTGGTATGGTTTGTCATCTACAAATTAATAATGCTAATCAAAGGGACAAAAGCCGTTCAGTTGTTGAAAGGTATTTTTGTCATCATCATCGTACGGGTGCTGAGCGGTCTGCTGGGTTTGGATACGTTGAGGTCTTTGGTCGATCAGGCCATTGACTGGGGAATCCTTGCCATTATCATCATTTTTCAGCCGGAACTTCGGCGGGCACTTGAACAGCTGGGCAGAGGAAGGCTGTTCTCAAGGAGCGGAAATCATGAGGAAGAAGAGCAGGCCCATATGATCGAAGCGATTGGCAAGGCGGTCAGTTACATGGCCAAGAGGAGGATAGGCGCACTTCTCTCCATTGAAAGGGAAACGGGCTTGAGTGAATACATAGAAACCGGTATTCCGATTCAATCCAAGATCTCTTCAGAATTGCTGATTAATATCTTCATTCCTAATACACCGCTTCATGATGGTGCAGTCATCCTGCAAAAGAGGAAGATTGCAGCAGCTGCGTGTTACCTGCCGCTATCAGAAAGCCCGTTCATTTCAAAAGAACTTGGGACGAGGCACAGGGCAGCATTGGGAATCAGTGAAGTCACGGATAGTATTACAATTGTTGTATCAGAAGAAACAGGAAGTATTTCGGTTACTATAAACGGTGATTTAAAGCGGAATGTTTCAGTCGAAGACTTGAAACTGATCCTCGAGCATGAGCTGATAGGGGATAAAGCAAATGCTTCCTCTACAAAATGGAGCTGGAGGGGGAAGAGAGACAATGGATAAATTCTTCGAAAGCCGCTGGTTTATGCGTATAGTCGGATTGCTTTTGGCCTTTGTCCTCTATGCTTCTGTCAACTTCGACGAGATGGCGATGCAGAGAAGTGAGAGCAGCAATCCGCAGGCGAACACAGAAACCATTCAGAATATACCTGTCGAAGTTTTCTATGATAGTGAGAATCTGTTTGTCAGCGGAGTTCCAGAAACCGTAAATGTGGAGCTGGATGGACCTAAGAATTTAGTTACGTCCGCGAAACAGCGAAGGGATTTCCATGTTTATGCCGATCTGAATGAACTGGGAATCGGAGATCATCAGGTGCAGCTGAAGGTTGAAGGAATTTCAGATAAACTGCAAGTCAAGCTGAACCCTTCCTTTGCTAATGTTTCCATCCAGGAGAAAGTGACTGAAGAATTCTCCGTTGAGCCTGAATTCAACGAAGCTTTTCTTGCAGAAGGGTTTGAGGTGGAAAGTGTAACTGCAGAACCGAAGCAGGTGGAAATCACCGGTGCAAAGGATATCATAGAGCAGATTGCTTATGTCGTTGCCACCCCGGCTGTCGACAGCGGCATTGAAGGAACCCTTACCAGGGAAGCAAGAGTCCAAGTACTTGATAGGGATTATAATAAACTGGATGTTGCGATTGATCCGGAAACCGTCGATGTGACTATTGAGGTTGTAAATCCCAGTAAAGAAGTTACAGTGGCGGTCAATCAAAAAGGGAAACTTCCTGAAGGATTTGAATTGGAATCCATAACAGTCCAGCCGAAGAGTGTAACGGTTTTTGGAAGGGATGCTCTTCTGCAGTCCATTAATGAATTGACAGCAGAAGTGGACTTAAGCGATGTGAAAAAAGATACAACCATTAAAGTGCCGCTTACACTGCCTGAAGGTGTAAACAAGACCACACCTGGGGAAGTGGAAGTAAAGATAGATTTAAAGGAAGTAGAAAAGAAGACAGTCATGGGAAATACCATAACGATTGAAGGTGCAGAGGAGGACATGGAGTACGAGTTCATCGATCCTGAATTAGGCAGCGTCGATATAACCGTTTCGGGTTTTAAGGAGCAGCTCGACACCGTGAACACTGAATCATTCTCGCTGTTTGCAGATGTAACGGGACTGGCCCCCGGTGAACATGAAATAGAACTTGAAGCAGAGGGTCCGGAAGACATCGAATGGGAACTGACGAATAAAAAAGTTACAATCCAAATACAAGAGAAAATACCGGCTTAATTATTAATCTTTAAGCCCACTTAAGGAGCGATATCATGGGAAAGTATTTCGGGACAGATGGTGTAAGAGGAATTGCTAATACAGAGTTGACTCCAGAGTTAGCTTTTAAACTGGGAAGGTTTGGCGGATATGTGCTGACCAAGGATGCTGACAGGCCAAAAATCCTGATTGGGCGTGACACGAGGATTTCCGGCCATATGCTGGAAGGTGCCTTAGTAGCCGGATTGCTTTCCATAGGTGCTGAAGTTATGCGCCTTGGAGTCATTTCAACTCCTGGTGTAGCCTATTTAACTAAAGCCCTTGATGCACAGGCAGGGGTCATGATCTCTGCATCGCATAACCCGGTGGGGGATAATGGAATCAAGTTCTTTGGCTCTGATGGATATAAGCTCTCGGACGATCAAGAGAAAGAAATTGAGGACCTTCTGGATGAGGAGGAAGATACACTGCCCCGCCCGATTGGCGCTGATTTAGGACAAGTCAGCGATTACTTTGAAGGCGGACAGAAATATCTTCAGTATTTGAAACAGTCTGTTGATGAGGAATTCGAAGGGCTGACGATTGCCTTGGATTGCGCTCATGGCGCAACCTCCTCATTGGCGCCGCATCTGTTTGCTGACCTCGATGCAGATCTTATCACGATGGGAGCTTCTCCAAACGGATTGAATATTAATGATGGAGTAGGATCTACTCACCCTGAAGCACTTGCGCAGCTGATGAAAGAAAAAGGCGCGGATGTCGGCCTTGCCTTTGATGGTGATGGAGACCGCCTGATCGCAATCGATGAAAACGGTGAGATTGTAGACGGCGATCAAATCATGTTTATCTGTGCTAAGCATTTAAAATCCGAGGGCCGTTTAAAGCAGTCTACAGTGGTTTCCACTGTCATGAGTAACCTTGGTTTCCATAAAGGGATGGAGTCAAGCGATATCAAGAGTGTCCAAACGGCTGTTGGAGACCGTTATGTAGTAGAAGAAATGAAAAAGAACAACTATTCCCTTGGCGGTGAGCAGTCCGGACATATCATCTTCCTGGACTACAATACTACAGGTGATGGTTTGTTAACGGGTATCCAATTAGTCAATATTATGAAATTAACAGGAAAACCATTGTCTGAACTTGCAGGTGAAATGCAAAAATTCCCGCAGAAATTGGTCAATATCAGAGTGACAGATAAATATCATGTAACAGATAATGCCAAGGTCAAAGAAGTGATTGAGAAGGTTGAAGCGGAAATGAACGGCAATGGAAGAATCCTTGTGCGTCCTTCGGGTACGGAGCCTTTAGTAAGGGTCATGGCTGAGGCGCCTACCGTAGAATTGTGCGATAAGTATGTAGACGAAATTGCCCAAGTGGTGCAGGAAGAAATGGGATTAAAATAACAAAAAAAGAATTGGGTATGCATAAGAGGGACCTTCGGGACTTCTTATGCATATTTTCTTACTATACCTCTTTTTTTGTCAGCACCTAAGGTTTAATCAACTATGAGTCGGGAAAATTAAGTAAGCATTTTACAAAATGGCTTTGTCTGCTTTTTTGTGCGTGCTGAAAAATTTTTATTGACGAATTCATTCGGGGTATTGTATGATTATCCTGTTTTTGATTCCCTTTTGGGCATTCGGAAACTATTTTAGTGATACTTAGGAGGATAGAGGTTAATTCAAGATTCAAAAAGCGCCAGGACTAAACCGTGTCCGAGAATGGTTTAGTTGACGAGGTGGAGGTTCATCGATGATTCGGCGGATGCCTTCCGGCTTAAAGCAGAGCCGTCAATTTCTTTCTCAAATCACCGAGGCAACTCCGTGGACAAAAGAAAGGAAATGCAAAACTTATAATCAGAGATAAGGGGGCAAGAGGCCCCCGTGCTTCCTGCCCTCTTTCTCGTTAATCAGGGAGGAAATAGAAACTATGTGTGGTATCGTAGGATATATTGGAAATAATGATGCAAAAGAAATTTTACTAAAAGGACTTGAGAAGCTTGAGTACCGTGGCTATGATTCAGCTGGAATCGCTGTGAAAAATGCTGATGGGGTCCATGTCTTCAAAGAAAAAGGACGCATTGCGGATCTTCGTGATAATGTGGATGAAACTGTCCTATCCAATACAGGTATCGGCCATACGCGCTGGGCGACCCACGGTCCTCCAAGCAAAGTAAACGCGCATCCTCATCAATCAATCTCAGAGCGTTTCACACTTGTTCATAATGGAGTCATCGAGAACTACTCCGCTTTAAGACGTGAATATCTTGAAGGCGTCACTTTAAAAAGCGACACAGACACCGAAATCATTGTTCTATTGATTGAGAAATTAGTCAACGAAGGTAAAACGGTGGAAGAAGCATTCCGTTCAACGCTTAAGCTTCTTAAAGGGTCTTATGCAATTGCCCTTCTTGATAATCAAAACGACGAGACGATTTTTGTGGCGAAGAACAAGAGTCCACTGCTTGTAGGGCTTGGAGATGACTTCAATGTTGTTGCAAGTGATGCAATGGCGATGCTTCAGGTGACAGACCAGTATGTTGAGCTTATGGATAAGGAAACAGTTATCGTTACAAAAGAAAAAGTGACGATTCATGACCTTGATGGCAAGGAAGTTTCCCGTGAGCCTTACACTGCAGAATTGGATGCCAGCGATATTGAAAAAGGAACATACCCGCACTACATGCTGAAAGAGATCGATGAGCAGCCGGCAGTTATGCGTAAAATCATCAGTGCTTACCGCAATGATGATCAAGAGCTTGAAATCAATGAAGATATCCTTTCAGCAATGAACAATGCAGACCGCATTTATATTATTGCGGCAGGAACAAGCTACCATGCTGGATTAGTCGGCAAGCAGTTCATTGAAAATATCGCACAGATCCCAGTGGAAGTTCATGTAGCAAGTGAGTTCAGCTATAACATGCCTTTACTGTCTGAAAAACCTTTATTCATCTTCATCTCTCAAAGTGGTGAAACTGCGGACAGCCGTGCGGTACTTGTACAGATCAAGGAATTTGGACACAAATCCCTGACAATTACAAACGTACCTGGTTCTACACTTTCCCGCGAAGCGGATTACACATTGCTTCTGCATGCCGGGCCTGAGATTGCGGTTGCTTCCACAAAGGCCTATACAGCTCAAATTGCAGTCCTTTCCATTCTTGCTGATGTAACAGCCAGATCAAAAGGGATTAAGCCAAGCTTTGATTTGATCCATGAGCTTGGAATCGTTGGAACAGCAATGGAAGCTCTTTGTGATGAGAAAGAAGAATTCGAAGCGATTGCCCGTGATTATCTGGCAACGACACGCAACGCTTTCTTCATCGGACGCCACCTCGATTATTATGTAGGTCTGGAAGGAGCTCTTAAGCTGAAAGAGATTTCTTACATCCAGGCTGAAGGTTTTGCCGGCGGAGAGTTGAAGCATGGAACAATCGCCCTTATTGAAGAAGGCACTCCGGTTATCGCTCTTGCAACACAGGAAGCGGTTAACCTTGGAATCCGCGGAAATGTGAAAGAAGTAGCAGCGCGTGGAGCTAATCCTTGTATCATTTCAATGAAGGGACTCCAAGAGGAAGACGACCGTTTCGTCATTCCAGAAGTAAATGAAATTTTAACACCTCTTATCTCTGTAATACCACTGCAGCTGATTTCTTACTATGCAGCACTTCACCGTGACTGTGATGTGGATAAGCCGCGTAACCTTGCGAAATCAGTTACGGTTGAATAAATCTAATCAATAAACTAATTTGTCAGAAGGTATAATAAGATTGGCAAATATAAGCCGGAAGAGATCTAAGCAAAATGCTTAGGTCTCTTTTGTTATTTTATGTTTTGTATATGGAATCTTTATTTTTACCCCTTTTATTTTTTTCTTGAAAACTTTTCTCCTGAAGTTTTTCGGCCAGGCTTCCTTTTATAAAAAATTCAGGTCAAAAAATTGACATACAACCACTTTAAATAAGATAATGTAGACCGGTTGTTATAATTTTAAGGGGTTTTGATATGAAGAATAATAAGCAAGACACAAAAGCAATCATCTTGAAGAGTGCAACACGCCTGTTTCAGCGGCAAGGATATAATGGAACGGGGCTCAATCAGATTATTGAGGAGAGTGGTGCTCCAAAAGGTTCTATCTATTATCATTTTCCTAACGGTAAGGAAGAGATTGCGTTAGAAGCGGTTTCTATGATGAAGGTGCTTTTGTTGGAGGGAGCCAAGAGGGATTTAAGCGGAAAAGATTCAGCTATTGATGCATTTGAATTTTATGTGAATAATATAGCAGCCATTTTTGACACGAGAGAGTGTGAAGAAGGATTATCAATCGGCTTAATCGCCTGGGAGACAGCCTCCACACATGAGAACCTTCGTTACGCATGTGAAATGGTGTTCAGGGATTGCCAAGCCTTATATGCAGACATACTAGATCAGTATGGTTTTAACCCGGAGCGAGCTGAAGAGTTAGGGATGACCATTACAGCCTTGATTGAAGGGGCATGTATATTGTCAATTACATATCAGAAAGGGGATCCCTTACGGAGGATGGCCAAGCAGTTAAAGCTGCTGTTAAAAATAATTTAAAGATATATAGGAGGAAATAGAAATGGAAATGGGTAATACTCAAGGGAATACGGGGGGTACGGCGGCTGGCAATTTGCGTGTTGTGCCAATCATCATCTCATTTGTTGTTGCTGGATTTATCGGATTATTTAGTGAGACGGCTCTTAATATGGCGTTAACAAATCTGATCGAAAATTTTGGTATCCATGAAACCACTGCACAGTGGTTGACAACCGGTTATCTACTTACACTGGGCATATTGGTTCCTATTTCAGGGCTTATCATGCAATGGTTTACAACGAGACAGCTATTTAACACAGCTCTGACTGCTTCGATTATTGGAACATTCATAGCGGCAGTTGCACCGAGCTTTGCCGTTTTAATGATTGCCCGGGTGGTGCAGGCAGTCGGGACAGCATTGCTGCTTCCGTTAATGTTTAATACAATTCTATTAGTCGTTCCTCCACACAAGCGTGGAAGGATCATGGGAATCATTGGTCTTGTTATTATGTTCGCACCGGCTGTTGGTCCAACAATCTCAGGACTTATACTTAATAATTTGTCATGGCACTGGATTTTCTGGATTTCGCTTCCGTTATTAATCGGAGCACTTATTTTCGGCTTGTTTTTCATGCAGAATGTTACAACTCCGACCAAGCCTAAAATTGATGTTCTTTCCATCATATTATCCACTATCGGTTTTGGGGGTATTGTATATGGATTCAGCAGTGCCGGTGAAGGCGGTGGCTGGAGCAGCCCAACCGTCATCGCATCAATTATTATCGGAGGAGTTGCCTTGGCCATATTTTCATTAAGGCAGATCAAAATGCAGCAGCCAATGCTTAATTTACGTGCATTCAAATATCCGATGTTTACGGTCGGATTGCTATTGATCCTTGTTTGTATGATGGTCTTGCTTTCCACGATGATTCTTTTACCGCTTTATTTACAAACATCACTTGCATTGACTACTTTTGCGGCGGGGCTTCTTCTCCTGCCGGGGGGGATAATCAATGGCATTCTTTCACCAGTGATGGGCGGATTATTTGATAAGTATGGTCCCAAATGGCTGGTGACAATCGGCATCCTGATTCTGACAGGAGCAATGATTGGCTTCTCAACGATTACAATCGATACCAGCTCGACGTTTATCATAGCTTTGCACATCATTACGATGGTGGGAATATCCATGGTAATGATGCCTGCACAAACGAATGGCCTGAATCAGCTGCCTCCTGAGTTATATCCAGATGGAACGGCCATTATGAACACATTACAACAAGTTGCCGGCGCCATTGGAACCGCTATAGCCATTTCCATCCTATCATCTGGTGCAGAAGGATTCATGAACACTGTGGAAGATAAAACAAACCCTCTCAACCCGCTTCTTGCTTTCACTGAAGGAGTACAGAATGCATTTTTATTTGCGATCGTTATGGCGGTCATTGGTTTTGTGATCTCGTTGTTCATTAAACGTGTAAAAGTGGAACATCAAATGTAATTCCCAAACAGTCTTGCTATCGAGTTTAGCAGGACTGTTTTTTATTGAATTTATTTTATATGACATTAATGGAAAGTCTGTTACACAAATTTCCTGCCAGTGAACTTGTTAGATATCACCCCTATAGTCGGGATGGAAACCGAGAAGCCAGGCAGATATCGGAGGCTTATCCGTTTTATATCTATATTTTAGGGAATAAGTCGTTTGTGGAGCATATAATTACGGTATAAGAATAGAAGGTAGAGAAACAATAGGTTTGTCATAGGATGCGCGACAAAGTTGATTTTCATCTTTATTGAAGGTCAACTGTTGTGTGATTTATGATGGAGTAAGGGTTTATTGCAATTATTTATGATTGAAAGGAAGTATATATATGGCTCAATCAAATTTAAAAGTAAGAGTGCAGAAATTCGGTAATTTCCTCAGCTCCATGGTCCTGCCTAATATTGGCGCTTTCATAGCGTGGGGTTTGATTACGGCACTATTCATTCCAACTGGGTTCTTTCCAAATGAAAGCCTTAACAATTTAGTTGGTCCGATGGTTACGTACCTCCTGCCTCTTTTAATCGGTTATACAGGAGGTAAGTTGATTTACGAGCAGCGCGGAGGGGTCGTCGGTGCGATTGCGACAATGGGTGTCATTGTCGGTGCTCCTGAAACGCCGATGTTCCTAGGCGCCATGCTGATGGGTCCGCTAGGCGGATATGTCATCAAGAAGTTTGACCAGATGATCGAAGGCAAGATTAAATCAGGGTTTGAAATGCTCGTCAATAATTTTTCCGCGGGTATCCTTGGGGCCATCCTTGCCATTTTGGCTTACCTTGGTGTCGGACCAGCGGTAGATGCTTTCACAGAAGTACTTGTGACTGGTGTTGACTGGCTGGTTGCTGCAGGATTATTGCCATTGACAAGTATTTTAATTGAACCTGCAAAGATTCTATTCTTAAACAATGCCATCAACCATGGTATTTTGTCACCGATTGGATTGGAACAGGCTTCTGAAACAGGGAAATCTGTCCTGTTACTATTGGAAGCAAACCCTGGTCCAGGTCTTGGTGTGCTGCTGGCATTCATGCTATTTGGCCGTGGAACGGCAAAACAGTCTGCTCCGGGAGCTGCAATCATCCACTTCCTCGGAGGTATCCATGAGATTTACTTCCCGTATGTGCTGATGAAACCGGCTCTATTGCTTTCTGTCATATTGGGCGGAATGAGCGGTGTTTTCACTCTTGTACTGCTGGATGGAGGTCTTCAGGCGATTGCTTCACCAGGCAGTATCCTTGCGATTACAGCCGTCACACCTAATGGAACGACACTTATGGCAAACTATGCAGCTGTTCTTGTCGCAACAGTCGTTTCCTTTGCGGTTTCAGCAATTGTAATGAAAACAAGCAAGACATCTGACGAAGACATCAATGAAGCAACGAAGAAAATGGAAGCAATGAAAGGCAAGAAGAGTTCCGTAGCCGGGCATGTATCTGGTGAGCAAGCGCAAGGAACACTTCCTAAAGAAGTGAACAAAATCGTCTTTGCATGCGATGCCGGTATGGGATCTAGTGCAATGGGTGCGTCCCTGCTCCGCAAGAAAGTGAAAGAGGCAGGATTGGATATATTTGTTACAAATACGGCAATCAGCAGTATCCCTTCAGATGCCCAAGTGGTCATCACACAGGAAGAATTGACTCCTAGAGCGCAAAATAAGATCCCGAATGCCTACCATATCTCAGTGGATAATTTCTTATCCAGCCCTGAATACGATAAGCTGATAGCAAGCTTGCAGGATGGCATTACAGAAGAACAGGCTGAACTGGTGGAAGAATCGGAAACAGATGCTGTCGATACAGAACCGAATGCAGATAAAGATGATGATCTCTTACTCGAAGAGAACATTTTCATCGGCAAGGAATTCGCGAATAAAGAAGAAGCCATCCGCTTTGCTGGGGAAGCGCTGGCAAAAGCCGGTTACGTGGAAGACACCTATGTGGATGCCATGATTGATCGTGAAGGGATTACAACGACTTATATGGGGAATAACGTAGCAATTCCTCATGGTACAGAAGAAGCCAAAAAAGCTGTCGTTAAATCAGGCTTTACTGTCATCCAGGTTCCAAATGGCGTCGACTTTAACGGAGAACAGGCGAAATTGATCTTTGGTATTGCCGGAAAAGATGGGACACACCTGGAAATTCTTTCAGGTATTGCAGTCATTTGTTCTGAACAGGAAAATGTCGATCAGATGGTTCAGGCTAAAACCGCAAAAGAATTGAAAGATATTATTAATAGTAAATAAGGAAAAAGAAGAGAAAGGCGGGGGGAACCTGCCTTTCTGTTCTGCGTTATAAAGGTTGATTTGCAAGAGGGAATGCTTGTAGAAGAAATGAGTGGATAGCATGCTGATAACCTCCAGGGAAAAATCCATCATTGATTTAATCATAAGGACATCCGGTAAGCATACGGTTTCAACCTTGTCTGACTACTTGAATGTCAGCGGGAGAACTGTACAGCGGAACCTGAAGTCGGTAGAGAAAATATTGAAAGAGCATCACTTGGAGTTGAAACGGACAACAAACGATGGCCTCTTCATCGATGGAAAAAATGAATCTATTTATAAGCTGATCCAAAAGCTTGCCGATATTGTTCCAACAGATGAAACTCCCGAAGAAAGAAAGTTAAGCCTGCTGATCATCCTGCTTCAGGAAGGTCCATATTTTAAAAAGCAGATGCTCGCCAACCAGCTCGGTATCAGTCCTGCAACGCTCACTGCCTATCTTGATGAACTGGCAGACTGGTTGAATAAATTTTCTGTTACTGTGACAAGGAAAAGGGGCGTCGGTGTTGAGGTTTCTGCGGACGAGGCAAATATAAGGCATGCTCTTGCAAGTTTCTTTCTGGTGTATTTTTATGAGGACATTATTGAAAGCTTATACTTGCTTCAAAAAGACAGCCATCCGGCTGAGCCGATTCTGGGATACTTTGCTCCCCAGGTCTTATTGAAGGTCGACCAGGTTGCGAATTCAATTTTAAGTAAAGAACAAACAAGGTTAATCGATAGTGATTATATCGGGCTCATCGTCTATATTTGTCTGACGATTCAAAGGACAAGTAGTCTCCATCTTTTGGATCATGTTGAGGTTGAGAATGAGTATACAGGTGAAATCAGGTTGATAAATATGATGATGGCTGAGCTGAAAACTGAATTAGAAATGCAGGTCAGGGACAGTGATATCTATTTTTTAAGCTTGATTTTAAAGGGGTCCAAAGTCCAAGCAGCGGATGCTATTGATTATGACAGTATCATCCTTGGACAGTTGATCAAAAAAGTAATCGAGGATGTATCGTTAAAGCTTCACGTGGACCTGACAGATGATTTTTCTTTATACCAGGGATTGCTCGCCCATATGGAGCCCTCCATCTTCCGATTAAAACAGCAGATGGAATTATTTAATCCTTTAACGGAAGAAATAAAGAGAAAGTATCCTGTGTTATTCATGGCTGTGAAGAAAAGTCTGGAAAGTGAATTTGAAGATATACCCTTCCCGGATGATGAGGTCGCCTTTATTGTTCTTCACTTTGGTTCCGCTTTGCTCATGCATGAAGAAAAGGTAAAGATCAATGCGGTGGTAGTCTGCCCGACCGGAATCGGGACTTCGAAAATGCTTGCAAGCCGTATCAAGAAAGAAATCCCGGAGATCAACACAGTCGAGATTCTCTCACTTAAAGATTTTCAGTCTTCTTCGCTCAGGGATTACGACATTGTGATTTCAACAGTGAGACTTCCGTTTACGGATATTGATTATACACTGGTGAGTCCACTTCTAAGTGATAAGGAAATTGGATTCATCAGAGCCTACTTGCAAAACAACTTAGAGAAGCTTACCCGTAATAAAAGATACTTAACGAATGAAGAACAATCCGCACCCTCCAGGAAAGAGAATCAGCCAAGAGTGAGAGATCTTCTACAGGAAATCAAGGACGTCCATTCAAGTGTCGAATCGATTCTGGATAATTTCCGGGTGTATCGGAAGCAGGAAACCAACGGCCATTTCGATGTATTGAGGGAAATGGCGGAACAGGCAGAAAAGGGCGGCCTTCTCACTGATTCAAAAGAGGTACTGCGGGAACTGGAAGAGAGGGAGAAAAAAGGTGGACTCGGAATCCCGAACACCAGCATGGGCCTGTTCCATTGCCGCAGTGAAAAGATAAACGAATTGATTTTCCAAGTGTCCCACCTGAAGCTGCCTTGCTTGATCAAAGGGATGGATGGCCGGGAAATGCCTATGAAAAGCCTGCTTCTGATGCTTGCGCCAACAGACATGAGTAGCAGGGAACAGGAGATACTAAGCCTTATCAGTACAAGCCTCATCGAAAATAAGATGTCAATGATGATTTTCTCTTCTTCCAACGAAGCGATGATCAGAAAAAAGCTGGAAGAACTTTTTTTGGATTACTTACAAAATAACTTATTAAAGGAATGATGATAATGAAAAAAGCAGTTCATTTTGGTGCTGGAAATATCGGACGGGGATTCATCGGGGCACTCTTTTCACAATCCGGCTATCACGTAACGTTCGTGGATATTGCCGACCAAATCATTAATAAGCTGAACGAGGAAAAACAATATAATGTTGTACTTGCGACGGAAGAAAAAGAGACTGTGACAATTGAAAATGTTTCCGGGTTGAACAATCTTCATCAGGAAGATGAAGTCATCAAGACCATTTCTGAAGCAGCTTATCTAACAACGGCAATCGGCCCCAATATCCTGCCGAGGATTGCTCCGTTGATTGCCCGCGGAATTGCAAATCGTGTTTCCTCTACTGATGAGAAACTGTATGTGATCGCGTGTGAAAACCAAATTGGCGCAACAGATATCCTAAAAGGGCATATTCTTGATAATCTGGATGAAGAAACAAAGGATAAGCTCGATGGACGCGTTTATTTCTTCAATTCCGCAGTGGACCGCATCGTACCGATCCAGGATCAGGACTCATTGGATGTGCTTGTTGAGCCTTATTATGAATGGGTTGTGGAAACAAAAGAAGAAATCCCTCCTGTGAATGGCATGACGATCGTAGAAGATCTTGCTCCATTTATTGAAAGAAAACTATTTACCGTTAACACCGGCCATGCTGTCATCGCTTACTTTGGATACCTTCAAGGAAAAGAAACGATCGATAGAACGTTGGCTGACGAACAAATTGCAAACCAGGTAAGGGGGACCCTTAAAGAGACAGGTGCTTACTTAGTTAAGCAATATGGCCTTAATGAAGAAGATCATTTGGCATATATCAATAAAAATATTGAACGTTTCAAGAATCCTTATTTAAATGATGGGGTTACAAGGGTTGGACGTGCGCCTATTCGTAAATTGGGACCGGAAGACCGCCTGGTGCGCCCGACAACGGAAGCGCAAAAAGCTGGTTTGTCTTATTCCAATCTGGCAAAAGCAATTGCTGCTGCATTGCTGTTTGACTATGCAGAGGACCAAGAGGCAATGGAAATCCAGAACATGATCAAAGAAAGTGGAGTTGCTGCTGTTCTTAGAAACGTGAGCAATTTGCAGGAGGACAGTGAAATTACTCAAGAGGTCATCAAGCAATATGAGCTATTGAAAAAATAATAGACTTGATTAAGTCAGCTTGCAGAAAGGTTTAAGGATCTTTCTGCAAGCTTTTTTCCTGATTTTCTTCTCATCCTTTTATTTTTAGGCAAGTTTATATTCAAAAATAAAAGTATAAAAGTGTAATTATATTCTCTCAGCTTGTGGAAGGAGTAGCTGATAAGTGTGCAGCAATCAGAGACTGGATGTTGGGTGAGAGTCCAGGCAGCTTATTTAAGTGAATTACAATGAAGCTGTATGTAATCATCAACAAGGGTGGTACCGCGGAGCTTCTTCGTCCCTTATTAGGGAGAGGGGGCTGTCTGCTTTGCAGGATATTCCGGTTTGGAAACCTAAGGGTGAAAAATGAATTGAATGCCGCTTTAAGTTTCAAGAGTTTATGGACGGGCTCCACTTTGTGAACGAACGAGCTTGCAGAAAGAGAAGAGGGATGAACCACCATCCTTTGATCTCTATCCAAGGTCGGCGTTATAAGCTTGACCTCTTGGAATGAAAGAGGATTGACCCCTCTTGATTTTGAGTCTGCATTGAAATACAACGAACCTATAAAGAAATGAAGTAATGAGAAAGGGCATATCCGCAATGATATGCCCTTTAATAAAGCTGTTTTCGCATTGACTCTTGTTTTTTCAGGAAAATGCCATGAGAGGACTTTCCCCTGGCTGTTGGAGGGTTTCTCTCTCAATAGGAAAAGCGCCTCTTTTCCCTTGGCTAATCAGAGTTTTTTTAGATGGCGATCAATATCCTTTTTGATAATCAACAAGATTGACGGGAGGTTGATTTCCCGCAACATACTCTTTTAGATTTGGAATGAAAATGTCGTCGATGACTCTACTATCATAAAACTCAGTGGATCCTGCTGTATGAGGGGTGATAATGACATTCTCCATCTCCCAGAGAGCACTGTCTTTTTCAAGAGGTTCTTTGGCAAAGACATCAAGTCCGGCACCAGCGATGTTTTTGGATTTAAGTGCATCAATCAGCTCCTGCTCCTTGATGGTCTCTCCACGGCCGATGTTTATGAGAAAAGCAGAATCTTTCATCAGTTGAAATTCCCTCTCACCGAACATTTCCCGGGTTTCTTCTGTCAGTGGAACGGTTATCACCACATAGTCACAGCGGGGCAATATGTCGTGAAGCTGCTCTGTCTTGAACATTTCGTCAACATTTCGGGCTTCTTTACCAGAGTGGCGGACACCGAGAACGTTCATACCAAAAGCTTTGGCAATCTTGGCGGTTTCTTTTCCAATTGCCCCGACTCCGATGATTCCGATGGTCTTTCCATGAATTTCGAGGTTAAGTCCAGAGTGGTGCCATTCTTTTTCCCCCTGATTTCTCACATAGGCATGAATCTTTCTGGTTAGGCCGAGCATCATGGCAAAAATGGTTTCTGAAATAGGGTAGGCGTGGACTCCATTGGCACTTGTTACTAAAACATTTTTGTTCTCCATTTCCTTCAAAGGAAGACTGTCGACACCGGCACTCCAGGTTTGAATCCAGCGCAGGGCAGTCGTACTTCCAAGTGCTTTCTCTTCCATGCTCCTCTTCCACCCTGCAATGATTTCGGCTTCTGCCAGGTGGTTCTCCCAGCTGCCGGACTCCTTGCCGGTGATGACTTCCCAACCAGGTGCTGCCTGTTGGATACGCTCAGTCTGTTCCTTCTCAATATCTTGTGCAATGATCAGCTTTTTCATTTTTCACCCTCCATTCGTTTCTCCTGATATAATAGTACCAAAATTCCCTTGATAACAGTAAAGAATCGGCTTTTGCTAGTATAATGGAGAAATCACCATGATTATACAGAAACGAGGGAATGATTCATGAATGGAACTGCACATATGATCATAGGGGCGGGTGCCGGCTTTCTGGCCGCTAATTACATACAAGCAGCACCTGTTGAGACAATTATTCTAATTGGAGCAGGCGGCATATCGGGACTGATTCCGGATCTCGATGTGGACGGAAAACTCCGGAACACCTTTACGTCTTCCCACCAGTTCCTGATGACACTGGCTCAAGTGATTGGCGTGGCAGTCATTGTCTATAGCTGGTGGGCAGGGAATGAGCAGGAGATGTGGAAAGGAATTGCGGCAGGGCTTGGGATCATGCTGGTGTCTACTTTTATCAAAAAGCGGCATCTGTTGACGGTGGCAGGAGCAGGTGCATTTGCTGGAGGGCTGTTTCTCGGTGAGAATTGGCTTTTATTATTCGGTGCCTATATCATTATTGCTTCATTGGTTTCGCATCGAAGCTACACCCATTCTTTGATTGGGCTGGCTTTCTTTGCGTTTATCGCTTATTATTTGCAGAACAGTTTAAGAACAGAAGGTATCTTATTTGCTTGTTTAGGAGGATATGCCAGTCACCTGATCGCCGATATGAAATGGCTGCCTTTTAATAAACGAGGCGTGAAACTATTTTTGCCCATCTCCCGGAAAGAATTTTAATATAATACTGTTTCAGTAAGAGAAACCTATTTCAAAAAGCTTAGTGGCCGCCGGCCATTAAGCTTTTTGTTTTCGGGCACAATGCTTGGTGACAGGCACGCCCCGGTATTTGTCGACTCGATACCAGATTCTACTAAGCTTAAGCTGCAGGGAAAGGGGTATAAGAAAGTACAATAAATTACTAGTGAGAAGGTGCGCAATACGTGAATTTACCCCTATTCCTTGGTTTGTTTCTCCTAATATTATTTATTACCGCTTACTTCGGTAATAAAATTCTGCGCATACCTGATATTGTCATATATATACTGCTTGGGGCCGGCATCTCACTTGCTGGACTTCTTGAGGAAGTCAAAACAATTGAAGTGGCTGGGGAGATTGGCCTGATTCTGCTATTCTTCCTGCTTGGAATGAAGTACCCTTTGAAAGAAATCAAATCAAAGGGAAAGAAGGTCTGGAAGCCGGGGATCCTGGATCTGGTTCTTGGTGTAGGTGCAACAGCCGGTATTTGTGCATTATTCGGACAGGGCCTCTTCAACTCTCTGTTGATTGGCGGACTGGTGTATGCCACCAGCTCATCCATTACGATTAAATTGCTTGAGCATAATAGAAAGTTAGACAGAAAGGAATCAGGTTATGTCCTGAGTCTCTTGATATTTGAAGATATGGTGGCGCCTATTTTGATTACGATCCTGATTGGACTCAGAGGGGAAGGATTCAGCCCGGTGGACTTTGGATTGATTTTTCTAAAAGTAGCGCTGCTGGTAGGGCTTGCTGTGGTAATCAGCCACTACACTCAGAAAAAGGCTTACACTCTTATTGAAAAGTTCCTGCATGAAGATTATCTGCTTGTTTATATAATTGGATTGGCATTAGCCTACGGAGGTTTCGCTGTCTTTCTTGACTTATCGGAAGTCATTGGGGCCTTCCTTGCCGGATTGATGTTTGCCGGAACAAACTTTAAGGATAAAATCCAAGAAGTGGCTCTCCCTGTGAGGAACTTATTCCTTCCGTTCTTCTTTCTCAACTTTGGTATTTCTCTAGAGTTTACAAGTGAGATACCGGCGTTTGGACTTCTATTTGCGATCATCCTTTGGTCTGTAGTCCACAAATTGATCGTCGGATTCATCGGCGGCCAATGGTATGGATTGAACAAGCAGGAATCCTTTGAAACGGGATTCACATTGGCGCCAAGAGGGGAGTTTTCCGTTATTATTGCTGGTCTTGCTTCAGGTATTTTGCAAGTTTTTGCCGGTGTATATATCCTTGTTGCAGCCCTGCTTGGAATGCTGTTGTGTCAACTATCTTCGAAGATCGGTGGAAGAGTGTACAGGAAGGAAAAGAAGGTGCAGCCTTGCGGGATACATCAACAAAACGGTGAAAAAAAATGATGCACCTCGCAGGAGAAGCGGCACACCAGAAACTGAAAAAGCGGGCAAAGGTTACAATGACCTTGCCCGCCTTTTTCTATCAGTATACTTTATCACCATTGAAAATGGAGTTCTTTACAACCACATAATCGACGTGGCGAATGGCATCAAGTGTTTTGCCGCCCGCATAAGAAATAGAAGACTGCAGGTCCTGTTCCATTTCTGTCAACGTATCGATTAATGACCCTTTGTGCTCGACGAACATTTTTTTGCCTTCCACGTTTTTCTTTTCACCCTTTTGGAATTCAGAAGCAGAACCGAAGTACTCTTTAAAAGCCTTCCCGTCTCTTTCAACTGTTTCTCCAGGTGATTCTTCATGCCCGGCAAATAAAGAACCGATCATGACCATGGAAGCCCCAAATCGGATGGATTTTGCAATGTCACCGTGTGTACGGATTCCGCCATCAGCAATAATCGGCTTGCTGGCTGCTTTGGCACACCAGCGAAGGGCTGCCAGCTGCCAGCCTCCAGTACCGAAACCTGTTTTGATTTTTGTAATGCAAACTTTGCCCGGTCCGATGCCGACTTTGGTCGCATCTGCACCAGCATGTTCCAATTCCCTTACTGCTTCAGGTGTACCGACATTCCCAGCAATGACAAAGCTGTCCGCAAGGTGTTTCTTGATGTGCTTGATCATTTTAATGACTGCATTGGAATGCCCGTGAGCAATATCAATCGTAATGAATTCAGGTATCACACCTTCGGATGCTAACTGTTCAACGAATCCATATTCCTCGTCTTTTACACCCACACTGATAGAAGCGATAAGTTCTCTTGAGTGCATATCCCTGATGAAATCAAGGCGCTTTTCAGGCTGGAAACGGTGCATGATATAGAAATATCCATTTTCCGCTAGGTACACCGCAATTTTTTCATCTATTATTGTCTGCATATTCGCAGGAACCACTGGCAATTTAAAGGTATAACCGCCTAATGTAATGGTGGTATCACATTCGGAACGGCTGTCGACGACACATTTTGCAGGAATTAATTGAATATCCTCGTAATCAAACACATTTTCCATTTATAACACTCCTAAAGACGAATATTAATTTTGTATTGGTTTAATAATGTTCGTACATTATGAATTTACATCATTTATATATATATGTCAAAGTTTTTTCACGACTCATTTGTTCTGTAAAATTCAGATAAAAGGAGGGGTGGGCAGACGGTAAAGACCGTTTCACTCAAAATGGGTACGGATTTATTTACTCTGCTCCTGTTATTTGGCCTGCCTTATTGGGCATTCTTAAGAACCGGCCGTCCATTCATGGAGTGGACACTCTTGATAGGTATGTTCATGACAACAGCCATATTCTACTGCCATGGTCCGGGATTCAGAGTCATTGTCAAAGAGACAAAGAATAAGTTCTATCAATCCATACCTTTTTTGGATCTCATTTATTTACACCATTGTGGTATCCTGCCTCACATACATATTTTAGGGGGAATACTTTTAAGTGAAGGCTGCCCTTTTAAACTTTGTTGCTATTGACTATGACTTAGTAGTGTTTCCCAAGTAAGAATCCCGGTAAGCAAGAAGGAAATTGTTTTCCCTGCAGAGATAAAAGCTGGCACTCAAGCGATAAATCCGGCTGTTGATTTCTCTCTCAAAGCCGCAATCACTATGAAAACAGCAGGAACGGAAGTATTCAAAAATGAATAATGAAGAGAGACATGCTATCATGGAACCAAATAAATCTTTTGGAAAAGGTGATATGATGGCTGATATTCTACAGGAACCGTTTAGCGGCAATCGAAATTTTGAAGAAATCATACAGGGCAAAAGAAGTCTTGTAGTATTTGTCAGGCACCCTGGCTGACCAGTGTGCCGAGCATTTCTCGCGCAGTTGCGTGAGCATTATGACCAGTTGACGGAAAGCGGAGCACAAGTCATTGCCATTGCTCCTTCCAATCGTTCATTATTGGAACGCTTCACAAAGGAATTTGGACCCTATCCATATACGATTTACGGTGATCCCGACCGACATTTATATAAGAGTATGGGGCATAAAACAATGGCAAAATGGAAGCTCATCGCGAAAGCAGGAAAAGCTTTTCTTAAAGGAGGAAAGAAAGCCTTTCTCCCCGAAGATGAAGGCAAGAGGAACGTCGTGCAGGAGTCGCTTAATACTCAGGATATTTATATTCAGGGAGGTTCCTGGATCTTTAATGAGGATGGAGAAGTGGTGTGGAGCCATATCGATGAGTCACCGGAGGACCATGCTTCCATTGATGAGTTATTAAAACAGCTGAACTAAAAAACCTTCTGTATTAGGCTAAGCGGTTCGGTTGAGAGAGAAATAGCATATTTGCCATTCATTTCGCAGGCAGTTTCGAAGCGGGGAATGAATGGCAAATCGCACAAAAAAGAGGCGCAGCCAAAAAATCGGAGCGCCTCTTTTTGATGTACTATGAAATTAAATCACCTGTTACTTTACTACCTTATTTTTCCCTAACTTAAGGTTCTGCTTTTCGTTAAATAATGAAATTCCAGCTGCACCCAAACCTATTAGGAGGTACTTCAGGAATCCTCCTCCAACGTAGTAATCAACAATTACTATTAGAATCATACAAACCATTACACTTAACAAAACCCTCATGATAACGTTCAAAAGTAATCACTTACCTCTCTATAAAAACTCCTTTAAAGGAACATCCTGGCAGTTCATCATCATCAACTGAAGGCATTAACGGCTCAGCCGTTAATTTGCAGACAAAATGTAGACCGAGTTGTACCCCGCATATATTTCAAACGGAAATTTGCAAAAATCATCGGTATAGGAATAAAAAAGGCGATACAAAATGCAATGCAAATTGTACCGCCAACACCTTGCAATTTGTGGGTCTCAACGAGTTTTGTATTATAAAGGTTTGATACTGTGCCGTGTATAATAATTCTGATAGCGATAAAATAATTCTACTTGAACATCCTGTTGCTCCAGGAAGAAAGTATAGTAGGTTTGGATAGAAGCAGCCTCTTTTTTAAATTGGAAGGACAGCATTTCAGCTTTAGACTCAATATGCTCCTCTAAGTCGTTCCTTTTTATTGTTGCAGGCTGCTCGCTTTGCTTATGTATTTGTTCAATATAGGTATCTATGCAAGTCAGAAGTTCTTGCTCTTTCAGCGATAATCGGTTGATATTCATCCTATTATATCCTCATCCTTTTTAGTGAAAAATTATATTTACTAATTTATGGAAACTAAAAAAGTCAGAAAAGAAGGCATATCCCTCCTCTTCTGACTTATGTCCGGTTCTATGCCCATTCATTGCTATCAGAATTAGATCTTCTGTTAAAATAGCTGATTTCCTTTCCATGATAACATGAACGGTATGAATAGTGTAGGGTTTATTTAGAAGGTGTGAGGTTAAAAAGAATGACGCTTTTATCATTATCGAAGCTCCAGTCCACAAAGAAGTCCGTTAATTCAGAGCCCAGACTGTCTTCAAATCGGCCCGTAGATTCTGAAATGGCCCTCTTTTCAAGGTTTCGTTTGGCTATCCGTAATGTTTCTTGAAACCCGAGCCTGATCAGTTCTTTTTCAAGGCTGATGAATATCCCTTCCCGAATGATCAGCAAACTTCGGGAATTGAGCATGATCGAGTATGTCTTCTCGGGTTTCTTCTGTACCTCTTCACTTATTTTATCGATTTCATGAATGACTGCATCGCTGTTTTGATACTCATCCAATGGCGGAAGCGGGTGTTCTTCATCAGAAGATGACATGACGGCAATCATCATTCCTGTCTGATTCTGAAGTTCCCAATCATAATAAAATTCGGAAACATGCTGACCCGAATTCATTTCAATATAGGCTGTAATGTCTTTAGTCAGACTTTCCACCATCAGATCTCTTATTTTCTCCACATAGACTGTCTGATCATTTTCCATTAAAGACTTTTCCATAGGAGATAAAAAACTTGTTATATGCACTACTACATAAGGACCAGAAACCGTACAGATTACATTTCCTGGTCCGCGGCCAAAGTGTTCCCGCAGCAAGCGGCCAATATAGCTGGAAATATTCTTCTCTAGATTTGTCTTTACCATAAAATACCTCGCTAATTAAATTATTCCTTATTCTTTTCCCGAAGTAGGATAAAACAAAACCGTTCAATGTTCCTTAAAGTCTACAAATGAGAATGTTTTATACTTTATTTTCAAGGTGTAATTCTTTTATAATGGACACATATGCTAACAGATAATGGATAAACGGAAAGTGACTCTGAAGGAGGTGGTAGAAATGACAAAGATCCATTCATTGTCAGATTCTGCAGTGACTCATGCAAAGCCTGTTAGTTGGAAGGCGATCCTTTGCATGGGGTGAATTTCGTTCTCGTAATCGCCCAGGCAAGCTTTCACATTTCTGATTAATCAGGCTTTGCACCTTATCATTTTGATCAAAAAATAATAAGGGGCTGGCTGAATTGAAAGCTGCAAAAGCTAATGATTTATTGCCTGAGAATCTGCTCAGGGAAATCCAGAAATATGTGCAGGGAGAATCAATCTACATTCCCAAACCCAAATCTTCTTATCATAAGTGGGGTTCCCGTTCAGGAGGAAGGAAGCATATCCAGGAACGGAACAGCACCATTAAAGAAGCATTCCAAAGCGGATGCGGGATTGAGAAGCTGGCAGAGGAGTACTTTCTTTCCCCTGAAACAATCAAGAAAATCGTGTACACAAAATGACATCTGAGAAAGCACTGCCGATGCGTCCGCAGTGCTTTTTGTATGGCGCGTTCTTTTTACAATCATTTTCGGCATAGTCTTCCCGCCATGGATATTCTACAATGAAAGAGAAGTCTTTAAAAGGAGTAATGAAGATGGAACCTTTTATAAAAAACGACCAGTATAACTTCATTAAAGCGCAGACAAAGGTCTTGATTAACGGCCGTTCCAATGCAAGTGATCCCAATGTCCTTAAAGCACTGACGGCATTGGCACTCGAAAAGGTGATCAGCCTCATTCCAGACCCCACTCAGGAACAGAGGGAATTGCTGGAACCAATCGCATCGATTAAAGATAAGCAGGATGCGGAAGTTTTTCTGGCAAGATTAAAGCCATTGGTGATTCCTTTCCGGGGTGTCTCTGAAAAAGCACTGCAGAAGCTGTTTCCGAAGGTGAAAAAACTGAAACTTCCCGACCTTGAAAATATAGACCTTAAAGAGATTACTTATCTTGGCTGGAATGATATAGGCCAGGAGAGAAGGTATATTGTTACGGATATCGAAGGCAAGTTGACGGGCATCAGGGGCACATTCAGAAATCACAGCCAAAAAGGGGTCTGCTCGATTTGCAACTCGATAGGGGATGTCGGAATGTTCATTACTGAATCGAAGCCTGCTGCAAACGGCACCTTCAAAAACCGCGGAAATTACATCTGCCAGGACAGCCAAGTGTGCAACCAAAACCTGCAAAGCGAAGAAAAGCTTCATGAATTCATTGAACATTTGAGGGATTTGTAGTCTAAATTGAATATGAGTGGAACGAAAGCGCGCTCTTTAAGAGCGCGCTTTTCTTATATATTTCGAATTAGATGATGAGAGTGGAGGGCGGCGATAGATCCTCATAACAGCCGATAAGCTTCAGGAATCCCTGATATAGCCGTAGACCGCCGATACAATGCCCGCCAAATCAGAAAAAAACGATGATCCCAGAGGCCATCGCGTAAGTCCCATATTACGAATGTTCAGCTGCCCATTCGACCTTTTTCGGGTCGTTCCTGTCACGGGCAAGGAGTTTCAAGGCGACGAAAAGGAAGGCCAAGGCACCCATCATCCGTACGGAAGCTGTCAGAATCATGGCACTGCCCATTCCGAAATGGTTCAGTAGCAGGACACCGAATTGTGGTGCAAGAAACCCGATGATGGCCAGCAGGAAGTTATAGTTTGCAATATAGGTGGTCAGCTGTTTCTGCGGTGAGGAATTAAGCAGTTGGTTGAACAACAGCAGGTTTGTGCCTGCTACGAAAATTCCGATCCACAGGTTGATGATGGTGATATAGTACAGGTTGGTTGAAACGATCATCAAGGCAGGTGCGGTCGCCATTCCTGCAGCTGCAACGAAAAGCATCATCGTGTTGCCATATTTGTCTGCAAACTTTGCCCACCATTTAATACTGACAATTTGAGATAGCTGGTTTGTGACGGAAAACATGCTGAACCAAAGGGCGGTCGCATGGGCTTCCTTGATCTGATAGATACTGAAGATCGACCAGCCCATTTGTGCTCCGAAGTTAAACAGCAGGGCACAAATGATAAAGGCAAGATATGGCTTATGTTTGAACACTTGGAGTGAAAATCTCTTTTTTTGAACGTTTTCTTCCTCTAAAGCAGCCTGTTTGGCAGGTGCATCTTTATGCTTAACCAAATAAAATACTTCCAGCAAGGCAAATCCAAACCCGAAGATAAATAGAATTTGATAAGGGAATACACTGTTTTCGTTAAACTGTTCAAGGAAAAATCCGGTTGAAAATGTCACAACCATTGCAGTGATGGTCATCCATCTGTTTCTAGAACTGAAGAAGTTTCCTCTCCTATCTTCCGGTACAAGGTCACCGATCATTGACTGCCAGGACAATCCTGAAAGGGCGCCCGGGAAATTCAATAATGCTATTAATGCGACAAGGGCCCAAGGAGCATACCGAGGCGACATAAACGGCACAAACAAAATAAGCATGAACAACAGTCTCGTTGCAAAGGTTGAGGCCACGGCAAAATTTTTCTTGCTTTTTACCCGGTTCAGCCACAGGGCTCCTGGAATCAAGGCAAACATTCCTATAATGGACGGAAGCGAGGTGATCAGTCCCATCTGCGTGTTACTCGCACCCAGGACACCAATGGCAAACAACGGGATATATCCATTCACAGCATTTGTTGAAACGGTAGAAGCAACTCCATTGTAAATGCTGAGTTTTTCATTACTATTTAACTTCAAGCGTACAGCTCTCCTCTTTTTTACATTTAAAATGAATAGATCAGTTGGGCACAGCCCGCAATGGCATGACGGAAAAATGCCCTTAACAAATATCCTGATTGATTGTACTTTTTTGCTTTTCAGCTGGCAAGATAAATTGTAAAAAACAGTTAAATATATTTACCTTCTCAATTGAGAAGGGAGGTATATGGAACTAGGTTCTAAAGTCGGATAAAATTCGACAGAAACCGGGGCGTGCCTGTCACCATGAATAGCAACACCTGCCTGAGGAAACCTATAACAACATATTCAAAGGAAGGTGATGTTTATGAAAAGAAACAGGGCGAAAGAACAGCTGCAGTCGATACGGAGGGAAACGAATAACCCCGCGATTGTTAATGATGTGATGGATACGGAGCTGGGGGTGATGCCGGGTATGACGGCAGAAGAATTGACGACAGCTGAAAGGTACTCTGTGCGCAATTCGACAGATGGAAAGACCTGGAACAGTGCAGATGACAGATAAGATTGAATCAAAGGGCCGGGTGTGAGTAACGGGTCTCTTTCTGAGTATTGAACGAAACACTTTTAAAAAGGAGTGCCAAATCACATAGAGTTTGGCACTCCTTTTTTGGCCAATGAATCAGCTTAATTGAAAGTACCCAATGCCTCAAGATGGAAGAAGACACATCCTCCAATTCGTACGCCGCTGAACAGACGCTTCGCTTTTTGGTTCACCGCCCGCGGATTTGTGCATCTGGAGATGAAATTCCCTTACCTCTTTCAAAAATAAACGAAAATCCCTCAAAGAAGATGGGTCAGAGGCATCTGCCACTGACCTTTTTTGTGAAATTTAAACTGATGTTTTTTGGTGAAATGGTCCGCCATTTCGCCGGATAAATGCCAGTTTATACTTCAAAACAAGGACAATCAGGGTGTGAGGTGCAGTGTTTTAAATCAAAATAAACATCCAGGGAAGTATGAAATGGGTGAAATGACAAATAGTAGTCTTAGAGAGTTTATTAAAGGAGACATGCTTATGTATAAGATAGAAGTCAACAACATTACAAAGGTGTTTGGATCGAACCCTAAAGAAGGACTTAAACGATTAAAGGAGGGGCAGGAAAAGGAGAAAATTTTAGAAGAGACCGGCATGACGGTAGGTGTGAACAATGCTTCATTCCAAGTGAAACCTGGTGAATTTTTTGTGATTATGGGTCTCTCAGGCAGTGGTAAATCGACCCTGATCAGGTTGGTGAACAGGCTGATTGAACCCACTGCTGGCGAGGTTCTGATTGACGGCCATAATATTACGGAAATGACCAAGACGGATTTAATGCTCACCCGCCGAAAAAAACTTTCGATGGTCTTCCAGAAGTTCGCATTGTTTCCTCACAGGACGGTTCAAGACAACGTGGAATACGGCCTGGAGATTCAAGGGATCGCCAAAGAAGAGCGAGCTAAAAAAGCCCTTCAGTCGATTCATGATGTCGGGTTGAAAGGATACGAAGAGAGTTATCCCGATCAACTCAGCGGCGGCATGCAGCAAAGGGTTGGTCTTGCGAGGGCCCTTGCCAATGACTCGGACATCCTGCTGATGGATGAAGCCTTCAGTGCTTTGGATCCCCTTATCAGAAAGGAAATGCAGGATGAGCTTCTGCATCTGCAAAGCAAACTGGGGAAAACCATTCTGTTTATTACACACGACCTTGATGAGGCACTGAAACTCGGGGATAGGATTGCCATTATGAAAAATGGATCGATTGTCCAGATTGGCACGGCTGAAGAAATCCTCGAGAACCCGGCTAATGAATATGTTTATAATTTTGTGGAAGATGTCGACCGCTCAAAAGTTCTTGTTGCTGAAAATGTCATGAAAAAGCCTGATGTTGTGACAACTTGGAAAGATGGACCGCGAATGGCAGTGAAAAAGATGGAGGATGCGGGGTTATCCAGTATCTTTGTAGTGGATAAAGACAAAAACCTCAAGGGAATTCTAACAATTGACTCAGCGATCCAGGCCTACAAGGAGAATAAATGGGTGGAAGATGTTCTGGAGCAGGATTATTTTACAACAGATCCTCAGACCCCGCTGAGTGATCTTATCGGTGTGGCAGCAGAGTCCAGATACCCGATTGCTGTCGTAGAGGACAAAAAACTCATGGGGATCATCGTCAGGGTTTCGATTCTATCGGGACTTGTATTAGGTAAAGAACAAAGTGAGGTGACGGCAGAGTGAATTATTTTACATTGCCATTGGAAAAATGGACAAATGATTTTGTTTATGAATGGCTGATTCCTGTCCTGGGAGGTTTCTTTGAAGCCATCAGCGGTATTATTTCGTTTTTTATAAATGGAGTGGCAGATATTTTCACCTGGATCCCGGCAGAGGTCATGTCGATTATTTTCATTCTCCTTGCTTGGAAATTTGCCGGAAAAGGAGTCGCCCTCTTTACCTTGATAGGTGTCTTTTATCTTGGCTCGGTCGATCTCTGGGAGGATGCGATGCTGACATTGGCGGTTGTGGTGGTCGCCACACTATTCTCGATTATCCTTGGTGTACCGCTGGGGATCTTGGCGGCCAAATCAGAGGCACTCGATAAAGTTGTCCGCCCGATTCTTGACTTTATGCAGACGCTGCCCAGCTTTGTTTACCTCATTCCTGCCATCCTGCTGTTTGGCTTGGGTGAAGTGCCGGCTGTCATATCTACATTTGTCTTTGCTACACCGCCGGCTGTCAGGATGACAAGTCTGGCGATCAGACAGGTTCCGGCAGATATGGTAGAAGCTGCGAAGGCGTTCGGCTCTACATCATGGCAGATGCTGACAAAGGTTCAGCTTCCAGTGGCGATTCCTACCATAATGGCTGGAATCAACCAAACGATCATGCTGGCTTTGTCGATGGCTGTTATTGCCTCGATGATTGGGGCTCCAGGGCTTGGTTCCACTGTTTTAGCCGGTATATCAAGCGTAAACGTAGGATTGGGCTTGGTTGGCGGTCTGGGGATTGTTGTTTTGGCTATCATTCTTGACCGGATTACGCAGGGGCTCGGCCAGAAAAAATAATGAGAGGAGTGCATGGTTATGAATAAATGGAGGATTGCCTTCATCCTGCTGATTGCTGCTTTTATGCTGATCGGCTGTGGAACGGGTGCGAATGACGAGGGAGAAGATAATGCCGAACAAAATGGGGGCAATAATGAAGGAGTCACCGTCAATTTCGGCGTGACACCTTGGACAAGTACTGTGCCGCCAACTAAGGTTGCTAAACTGATTCTTGAAGACATGGGGTACACGGTCAATGAAACCAAGGCGGATGCCGGCGGGGTCTATACTGGTTTGGCGAGAGGCGATTTGGACGTGTTTATGGATGCCTGGCTCCCTGTCATGCATGCCAACTACATGGAAAAGTACGGAGATAAGCTTGATGATACCGCAGTCAGCTATAAAGAAGGAGAGCTTGGGTGGGTCATCCCTGCTTATGCAGAAGGGATTGAATCTGTCGAGGATATCAAAGGAAAAGAAGATTTGTTCGGCGGTAAAATTTATGGAATTGAGGAAGGTGCCGGCATGACGGTCACCTCCAGGGAAATGATTGATAAATTAGGATTGGACCTGGAATATGTCGCCTCCAGTGAAGGCGGAATGCTGGCTCAGGCGCAGCGGATGATGGAAAATGAAGAGCCCGTGCTGTTCTTGGGGTGGCGTCCGCATCCTATGTTTGTCAATTACGACTTAAAAGTATTAAAAAGCCCTGAGGAATACTTCCAAACGTCTGAAGTCCATGTCATTACGAACAATGAGCTAAAAGATAAGGCAGCCGAAGCTTATGAATTCCTGAGCAAGTGGAAGATGCCGGTAGAAGACATCGAAGAAATGATCGTCAAGATTGACGAAGGGCAAGATGCTGAAAAAGTGGCTCAGGATTGGATTGATAATCATCAGGAACAAGTAAAAGAAATGAAGGGTAAATAAACTGAAGAGGACCTTGCCTGAGGCAAGGTCCTCTTCAGTGCTTTAACGCAGTGGGGGACAGTCCCCCACTGCGTTAAAGGGGTAAAGCATCAATAAATTTCCACGTCGCCGCTTGATACAGACACGTCGATGTTATATTTTCCGGATCCGTGTGTACCCGAGATATCGCCGCCGTCCGTTTTTTGATTGGCAAGCGGGAACTCACTGGAAATGCTGCCGCTGCTTGCTTCACCGGTGAGCTTGAAATCCGCATCATCCGGCAGGTCGAGCCCCACATCGCCTGAACTTAGGTCAAAGCTGATATCACCTTTCAGTTCCTTGATTTCGACTTCCATTTCCCCAGATGAAAGCTCTCCTTTCAAAGGGCCGGTATAGTCATAAAGTTTCACATCGCCTGAACTGATATCAATGATGCCTTCTCTGGTGATGAAACGATCGGCTGTCAGGCTTCCGGATGATCCGTTATGAATATACTTATCCGTTTTGATGTCAGTCAGCTCAAGATTTCCTGAACTCATGTCTGTTCTTAATGTATCAAGCGCCATTGGATGGGAAGAGGACGGTCCTCCAAATTCAAGACTGCCCGAACCAATATTAATGTCCATATCCCGGTCGAAATTCTCGGGGATATATACAGTCAGCTCTGATTTTTGATTGAATGAGATCCAGCTGAACCATTTACGTTTCACTTCGACCCGGATATCATTCCCCTTGGAACTGACAATCAAGTTCCCTTTTCCTTCAAGTTCTGCTTCCACATCATTCCGGTCTTGCGGTATGACAACGGTATTGCTGCTGGCGACATCAATTTCAATATTATCTATGTCCTCAACGACAGCAACACTGTTTTCCCCTGTCTTTTTTCCAGAGGCAAATAAAGAGGTATTATCGTTGAGAATGATGAAGACAGATCCGACGACCATGGCCGCAATGATAATTGCAAATATATTTTTCAAGTTTATTCCCTCGTTTCTGTATCGTTTTCTATATTTCCATCTTATTGTGTTTACCAGGTTTATACAATGACACCGGCGGTTTATTTTGCAGTAAGACCAGAGACGTAGAAGAGATTTTGCCGAAAGGAAAGGGAAGTGTTATAAAAAGTGCCTGTAAGTGGCAGAATGAAAGCAAAAACCGGAGAATGTGAGTGGCTATGTACTTACTGCTTGTTGTCATTGTATATTTACTTTTTGCTGTCCTGTTTGTGGACTGGAAGCGTTGGAAGGAGTATTACCCCACCGTCCAGTATTATTTGATCTGTAACCTTACATATAACTTTTTGTTCTACAATCATACGCTATGGGAATACAAAGCAGTGACGGTGGAATGGTTGAACCACACTCTGATAGAACTGACATTTTCCTATTTTATACTGCCAATTGTCATCATGATTTACTTGCGCTTCTATCCTCTAGGAAAGAAAAAATTTGTATATTCGTTGATTTGGATTGCGTATTTCACTTTCCTTGAATATATCTTTTATAAAAGAGGCTTGTTTATTTATGAAAATGGGTGGAATGTGAGCTGGTCGCTGGTTTTTAATGTCATCATGTTTGTCATGCTCAGGCTGCATCATAAAAATAAGCTGCTCGCACTAATTATTTCTGTACCGGTCATTGCTATTTTACTGCTGATGTTTCATCCGTCGCTTGAGGACATGAAATAGAAGGTGTTCTTTATGTCAATCTTGAGTCTCCCGGTATTTCTCGTTTTATGGATAGGTACCTATGTTTTGATGGGGCTGTATTTAAAAAAGCAAAAAGATAAACGAAAATAAAAAACTTCTTGTATTTTCCAGCGGCATCCGGTAAACTGTTTCTAATTTATATTTCAGCGTTGACAGGAATAAGTAGCAGATCATCTCCCTATCTCAGAGAGCCGGCGGCTGGTGGAAGCTGGTATACAGGTGGCTGTGAATTACCTCCTCGAGCTTTCTTTGCGAACTTGCAGTAGCAAAGGACGGATGAGCCGTTAATTCTTTGAGTGGAAGAGAAATCTTCAACGAGGGTGGTACCGCGTGCAAAACCACGTCCCTTTTTTGGGATGTGGTTTTTTATTTTGGAAAAATGGATTTCCGCTGCCGGCAGGCCTCGGGCATCCCTCAGTTGAATAAAAGCAGAAGAGGCGGTTCAGCGTCACGGGAGTCAGAAAGGAAGCTCGCACTGGGCTGTGGGGCTAAGGTGGTCAGGAGAAACACCGAAACCTCATAGTCGCTGGCCGTCCAGCTTCGTTCTGCTTGTAAAAGGAAGGAGAATTAGTGTAGAAACAGCGCTCTCTAAAGAACATTAAAGGAGGAGAACAGGGTGGTAGATTGGATGAAAGACCTGAATGAACACCAGTTAAAAGAAGTAGAAAGGCAGTTCGAAGTCTATTCAGGAGGTGCCCAGGAAATCATCCCTGAAGCCGAACTGAAGCAGAAAATCGCGAAATCAATTGTGACAAATGCACCGCTCAAGATCAAGCTTGGTCTTGACCCGACTGCTCCGGATGTGCATATCGGTCATACGGTTGTGTTAAATAAAATGAGGCAGTTTCAAGAGAATGGGCATATCGTCCAGTTAATCATTGGTGATTTTACAGGGAAAATTGGGGATCCCACCGGGAAGTCAGCAGTGAGGAAGCAGCTGACAGATGAAGAGGTCAAACATAACGCAGCGACATACTTCGAGCAATTTGGAAAAGTACTCGACCAAGAAAAAGTTGAGCTTTTCTATAATTCAAAGTGGCTCAAGAAATTGAATCTGGAGGATGTCATCCACTTGGCGGGAAGCATAACTGTGGCAAGGCTGCTTGAACGCAATGATTTCTCGGAAAGACTATCAACCGGAAAGCCGATTTCGCTTCATGAGTTCTTCTACCCGCTGATGCAGGGCTACGATTCAGTCGTCCTGGAGAGTGATATAGAGCTTGGCGGGACGGACCAGCATTTCAATGTTTTAATGGGCCGCGGACTGCAGGAGCACTTTGGAAAAGAAAAACAGGTGGTCATGCTCCTGCCGTTGCTCGAGGGCCTTGACGGAAAAGATAAAATGTCGAAGTCGAAGCATAACTACATCGGCATCGATGAGAATCCCCATGAGATGTTTGGCAAAACGATGTCCATCCCGGATGAACTGATGGTAAAATACTTCAAACTGACAACAGATTTGTCGTTGGAAGAAAAGAAGGAAATCAGCGAAAATCTTGAAAATGGCAGCTTTCATCCGCGGGATGCAAAGATGCTGTTGGGACGTACCCTCGTCCGGATGTACCATGGAGAGGAAGCTGCCCAGAAAGCTCAATCGCAGTTCAAGTCCGTTTTCCAAAAGGGAGCGCTTCCTGAAGATATTCCTGTAGTTCAATGGGAAAAAGAAAAGGAAGTGCCTGTTGTAGACCTGTTGGTGGAGCTCAACATGATGAGCTCAAAAAGCGAAGCACGCCGAATGATCGGCAACGGCGGAGTGAAAATCAACGGGAGCAAAGTGGAGGATCCCGCTTTTGTAACTGTTCTAACAGATGGGCTGATCATTGGGGTCGGCAAACGAAAATTCGCCAAAATCAAACTAAAATAAAAATAATTTGGTAATACATGTTTAAGTCGGGAGCTGCTGGGTATAATAAATTGAGTAAAATACTATAACGAAATGTTTGTTTTGTTAGACATTAGGAGGAAAAGTAAAATGGAACAAGGTAAAGTAAAATGGTTCAACAGTGAAAAAGGTTTTGGATTCATCGAGCGCGAAGGCGGAGACGACGTATTTGTACACTTCTCAGCAATTCAAGGTGAAGGTTACAAAAGCTTAGAAGAAGGCCAGGAAGTTTCTTTCGATATTGAAGAAGGCCAGCGTGGACCTCAAGCGACAAACGTCCAAAAACTCTAATAATGAATGAACCTTATAAAACAAGCCCTCTTCAATGAGGGCTTGTTTTTTTGTGTGGCGGTTGGGATGGAGGGCTTATAGGGGGAAAGTCGATTGGATTAAGGATTCATGGGCGGCATGAGACGGATTGTTATTAAGGTGTGCCATAGAGTGTTTATGAGTCACGTTGTGTGTTGGAAATGAGATAAGATTGCGACATGGAGTGTTCATGAGACGCTTTATTAAGTGAAAAATAAATTAGCGTGTCCCATGAAGGGCTCATAAGCCATTTTTTAAGGTGAAAACGAGATAAGATTGCGACATGGAGTGTTTATGAGACACATTATTAAGTGAAAAATAAATTAGCGTGTCCCATGAAGGGCTTATAAGCCATTTTTTAGGGTGAAAACGAGATAAGATTGCGACATGGAGTGTTCATGAGACGCATTATTAAGTGAAAAATAAATTAGCGTGTCCCATGAAGGGCTTATAAGCCATTTTCCAAGGTGAAAACGAAATAAGAGTGCGTCATGGAGTGTTCATGAGACGCATTATTAAGTTGAAAGCTGGGTTAGGGTGCCTCATAGACCGTTCATAAGCCACATTTTGGATCAGATACAAGATAAGAGTGCATCATGGAGGCAGCGAATAGGGAGGCACTATTCCCAACACTGATAGAAAAAAAGGTCAGCGATAGAAGCAGTAAACTCTTCGGTAGCCTGGGCGGACTCTTCGATAGAACCACCAACTCGTCGATAGACTCACAAGCATTCTCTCATACTAAGCATTTCAAACCCAAAATCCCGTGTCACCAAAACGAAACAGGGTATTAAAACGTTAAAAAGGTGGTGTCTTCATGATTGAATTACAGTATTTCGAGGAACATGATTTTGACCAGCTGATTGGCTGGTTCGACTCTGAACGGGAATATATCCAATGGGGCGGAGGCGGCTTCGGCTATCCGCTGACCCGCAGCAAACTGCGTTCCCATATCGCGGGAGCAAACCAAGAAGACAGTCAAAAGTACATTTACAAGGTGGTTGAGCAGGCTTCCGGAAGAGCGGTCGGCCATATCTCGCTGGAAAGCATCGACAAGAAGAACCTGTCTGCCCGTGTCTGCCGGGTGCTGGTCGGCGATGACTCGATGCGAGGAAAAGGTATCGGGAACCGCATGATGGTTGAAATCCTGAAGGTGGCGTTTGGTGAACAAAAACTCCATCGGGTGAGTCTCGGTGTCTATGACTTTAACCACTCAGCGATAAAATGCTATGAAAAGACCGGTTTCCAAAAGGAAGGGCTCAAACGTGACGTCCAAAGGTTTGGAAATGAGTTTTGGAGCTTATGGGAGATGAGCATCCTTGAGGATGAATGGAAGAAAAAAGTAGACATATATTAGAGGTAAAATGATATGATGGTCCTGTAAGCTATCTTTTTTGAAAAAGGAGAACTAATTGAATGGTGAAGCAATGGAGTAGAATCGCTTTAATTCTTGCAGTCTTTTTTGGTCTAGTGGTAAATAGTACAGTCATCGCAGCCGATAATGAAACGAACCAGGATAGTATAAATGAGAAATTCGGCCTTCCGATTGTGGTTCTTGGAGAATCCCTGTCTGAGGCTCAAAAGGATGAAGTCAGGAAAGCCCTTGATGTGAACGACCCTGAAATGGTTGAGGAAATTACGGTGACAGGCGAAGATCTTGCCCGTTATATACAAGGTGAAGACAGAAATGCAAGAATGTTTTCATCTGCTAAAATCACAAGAAAAGAAAAAGGAGAAGGCCTTGTCATTGAAAGAGCCACTCCAGGAAATATCACAGAAGTAACAGATGAAATGTATGCCAACGCTTTATTGACAGCAGGAGTAGAGGACGCCACGGTCATTGTAGCTTCCCCTATAAAGGTCAGCGGACACTCTGCACTCACAGGCATTTATAAAGCCTATGAAGTCAGCGGAGAAAAGCTGGATTCAGTCCGAATGGAAGTTGCCAATGAAGAGCTTGGCATTGCCACGGAACTGGCAAAAGAAGAAGGAATGAGTCAGGAGAAGGTCAGTGAACTCTTGACAGAAATTAAAAAGGAAATTGCTGAACAGAATCCCGCTACAAAAGAAGATGTTGAGCGGATTGTCAGTGAACAGCTCAAGAAACTAAAGATTGAATTAAGTCCGGAAGATCGCCAGTTGCTAATCGACTTGTTTGATAAAATGAGAAATCTCGATATCAATTTCGATAATGTGAAAGGGCAGCTGGAAGATATATCAAAGGATATCAAACAGAGATTGGAAGACGTAGTGGGTGAGGAAGGAAAAGGATTTCTGCAAGGAATCCTGGACTTCTTCAAAAACCTGTTTCAATCAATTGCCGATTTATTTAAATAAAGAATTGTGAATCCGGGAGGTGATCTTCCGGATTTTTTCTTTTTATAAAAGGCTCTTTCGTAAACTTTGTTCCTATTTGATAATTATTTCGAAAGATAGTGCCGTAATGAACTGGAAAGACCCTTTTTAGAAAAGAGCTTCTCTCTTCGTTCAGAGCGAAAATACTTAGTATCAGGGGGAAAATATATACAAGAACAGCCTTTATAAAAGAACTTGTGGTTATGTCGGGAACCCACTTCTCTATGAGGAGGTGGAATGGGCGTAGAAGAGGAATCGATGAGGTCATAGAGGTCGTATGAGGAGGTGGAATGGGAGAGAAGGAGGAATCGATGAGGTCATAGAGGTCGTATGAGGAGGTGGAATGGGAGAGAAGGAGAAATCGATGTGGTCATAGAGGTCGTATGAGGAGGTGGAATGGGAGTAGAAGAGAAATCGATGCGGTCATAGAGTTCGTATGAGGAGGTGGAATGGGAGAGAAGGAGAAATCGATGAGGTCATAGAGGTCGTATGAGGAGGTGGAATGGGAGAGAAGGAGGAATCGATGCGGTCATAGAGGTCGTATGAGGAGGTGGAATGGGAGAGAAGGAGAAATCGATGTGGTCATAGAGGTCGTATGAGGAGGTGGAATGGGAGTAGAAGAGAAATCGATGCGGTCATAGAGTTCGTATGAGGAGGTGGAATGGGAGAGAAGGAGAAATCGATGAGGTCATAGAGGTCGTATGAGGAGGTGGAATGGGAGAGAAGGAGGAATCGATGCGGTCATAGAGGTCGTATGAGGAGGTGGAATGGGTAAAAGGCGGTGAAGTGCTGTTTGTTAGCGAGCAGGAGGTTTTGAATATTCAATATGAAGTCATAAAAATCCATGAGGACATCAACATCAACTACCGGGGCACCTGAATATCAGTGGATATCATTTTAGATGGACACACCTCCCAAATAAAATTTTGAATTGAATAAATTTTACAAAAACATTACAATAATTACGAAAGGGAGGGTGGGTATGAAGAGTAAGTTATCTTTGTTAATCAAAATTCCATTCTATTATATTCTTGGGATCGTTGGGATTGTGTTTGTCAGTATAGCTCCCCAGGCTTTCAAGGAGAGAGGAATATATAACGGGATTGGCTACTTGGAGGAATTTCTCAAGTTTGCTGTTGCGCTGCCTAGAAAGGAAACGTGGTTTTATATGTATAAGGGGTATGAGGTCGATGTCATTGACATGCTGCTTGAACCCTATTACTATTCATTACAGATTTTGTTCGGTGCTTTGGGAGTGGGACTGGGACTGGCTTTGATTCTTACATATTTCACTGTGTTAATGCCCAAATGGCTGATGTCGCCTATCAAGAAGTCCTTGGGTTTCCTTGAAACCGTTCCCGACTTGATGGTGGCATTCCTATTGCAGCTTTTCATCGTGTTTTTCTACAAAACATTTGGTGTAGAGTTAATGTTGTTCAGTGCTTTGGGTGAAGAAAAAGTGTATCTTGCGCCGATCATTACACTCTCTATCATTCCAATGCTGTCATTCTACCGGATTCTTCTTCTGATGACAGAGGAAGAGTTGCTGAAGACCCACATCGAGTTCGCCCGCAGTAAAGGGATGGGGAAAACCAAAATCCTCCGGTCTTATGTTTTGAAGAACATCTCTCCAAGTGTTTTTTATCATGGAAAGATTATTTTATGGGGTATGTTATCAAGTTTGTTTATCATTGAGACCGTTTTTAACATGAGGGGGATCACCTATTATATTGCCGAGGATTTCAGGCCGATCACTGTTGCCGCTGCCCTCATCATGATCTACACACCATTTTTCTTTCTCTATCAACTTATCTACACGTGGCTGGGAACGGAAGAGATAGATGATCACTCGAAGTATAAAAAAGATCGTTCACCAGTGTCGGAGTGGAGAATTTGGGGACATCTTGGGACTCTTTGGAGATTATTCCGCCAGCATATGAAAAACCCTAAGTTTGCTCTCGGATTCCTCGTTCTGTTCGGAATGATTGCCGGCAGCATCCTTTATACAATTTTTGCAAAAGTGCCGGTTGAACAAATTCTTTGGCTCCGGGATGAAAAAGGAAAGCTGATCAGTGTTCCTCCACATAAACCGTCGGAATTTATGATTCTGGGGTCGGATTATTTTGGCTACAGTATCTTGGATCAATTGATCATCGGGGCAAAATATACATTGGTTTTTGCGCTGATTGTTGCGTTGCTCAGGGTCCTTCTTGGATTTTATCTTTCGGTCTATTATCATTTTTATCTTAATGAATACAGAAAGAACTGGATGACCAGGATTGTTGATTCCATTCATTTTCTGCCGCTAAGCATCATCGCGTACCTTTTATTGAGGCCGGTACTGTGGCAGGATCCTTTCTCGGATATTCAATATTCCATGATGGAGAAATTGTTGTTTGAAGCTTTTATATTGACGATTCTTGTCATTCCACTGACGACTGTGCTAATCGGCAATGAAATGAAGGAGCTGTCTAAGAATGAGTTTATCTTGAATGCCAAGCTTATGGGGGGCAGCAACAGGCATATCCTGTGGACACATCTTTTTCCGCACCTGGCACCGAGGCTGTTCATCTTATTTGGACAGCAATTCATCCAGGTATTGTTTATCCTTGTCCATCTGGGGCTTTTTCACTTATTCCTCGGAGGAACGATTGTCACGAGAGGAGATATGCCCGATCCCCCCAAAACGTCTACTTTTGAATGGTCCGGATTGATCAGTTCGACGAAGAATGCGTTGATGACGGGTCACTACTCGATTGTTTTGGCTCCTTTGGCGGCGTTCATGATCTCCATCATTGCGATGCAGCTGATCGTTCAAGGAGTTAAAGAGATCCAGCAGAAGAAAGTCGGCGTGAACGTAGTCAAGCGTAAACGGAAGAAAGGAGAATCCGAGAATCCGATTTCATTTCAACCAACACCGGCAGACTTTGTCATCACGCCTTCAAAGGTGGTTGACCACTAACGAAAACCCGCTGTTTCAGCGGGTTATCATTTCGTTAATTATTCCTCTGACGGCTCTTCATCAGGATCGGGCTCTTCCGGATCAGCATCTGAACCTTCATCATCATCAAAATTATCTTCTTCTGCTCCGGGTTCATCCTGCTTGGTTCCATCATTAGTATCAATCTCTTCCTCGACTTCATCTACTTCTGGAGGCTGCTCTTCAATCTCCCTGCAGCCTGATAGCAAGAAAGCGAAACATAGCGGAATGGCCATAAGCAGTGCACGCTTCTTCAAAATATAATCACTCCTCTTATCATAAAGTCTTTAGCAAGTTTTTACCCATGAAAAAAATGCTCAAACTAAAGAAACCACGCTGATTATCCATTTTCTTCGTTTCTTTTTGAATTAACAGGGGCTCGGGGATATATGGCTATGAGTCACGACAGGGTTGAGGGCAATAGCAGCGGGGTTTCTAGCTGGTTTGCCGAGACCTGACAGCGATGTACGTCATGGAGATTGTCTAAAATAGCTGAGAGATGCTTGACTGTCCCACCGCTAAGAAGAAATGAATCATACGTTCATTGGAAAGACGCTAGTGTATTCAAAGATGGGTATGACAAAGCAGACAAGTCCTCATTTTCAAATAAAATCTCTTCTAACAATCAGTCGAAAACAAGCTGTCTACCCACTATACAAGGCTCCTGAAAAATGTGATTCTTGATACCATATAAAACCCGATAATCTATACAAGAGGACATGACAGCGGAAGAGTGCAATGGTTTTCGCCACCCTTGCCATCGCTCTGTATAACCGCCTTTTGGGAAAAGAGTACGTTATCCTGCTGCAAAGCCTTGTTGAAGTGATTTCAGAGGCTGGTGCTTCCCGAGAAAATCGGAGGGGAAATTTTTGCGAAAGCAGGGTGAAATTTTATATACTCTTGAAAAAGGAGTGATTGTCATGGCTTATGCGATTATAACCGGTGCTTCCAGAGGGCTTGGCGCCGCGGCAGCAAAACAGCTGCTGGAGGAAGGCACCAATGTGATTTCTATTTCAAGATCCGAAAATGAGCAATTAAGGAAGTTGGCAGACAATAGCAGTGGAGAATACATACATTACAAATGCGATCTTGCTGACCATACTGAGGTAGAATCGGTTTTCGAGGGAATTGCCTCCACGGTCTTCGGGCAGGAGCAAAGAGAGATCTATCTCATCAATAATGCCGGAATGGTAGACCCTATTGAAACAGCAGGGAAGCTGGATATAGACAAAACAGCTTCCAGTTTGAATTTAAACCTGCTGGCACCGATGATCATCAGCAATACTTTTCTCCAAAAGGCGGAGGATTCAGATGCCAGGTTAGTCATTGCCAATGTATCCTCAGGAGCTGGAAGCAGACCGATACAGGGCTGGAGTGTGTATTGCAGTACGAAAGCGGGAGTGAACATGTTCACCCAGACAGTCGCTGCAGAATTGGAAAACCGCAGCAGCAGGCACAAGGTATTTGCGTTCAGTCCGGGGGTCATGGATACCGATATGCAGTCGACGATCCGTTCATCCTCCAAGTCGGCGTTCAAAGACATCGACACCTTCAGGAAGTATAAAGAAGAAGGAATGCTCCGGGATGCGGATACTGTCGCGGGAGCTCTAGTTAAAGTCTTAAAAAGCGAAACAATCGAGAACGGTAAAATCTATCAAATCAACGAACTTTTATAAGGGACAAAGCTGGCTATCGTGGCCGGCTTTTTTATTTTTTTGACATCAAACAAAGGAATTAAGCCGTCTCTCCGCTAATAATATAGTAACAATGAATGAAGAAAAGGTTTATGGGGGGAATAATATAAAAAGACAAACGGGAATCCTTTTACTGCTCATGGTGCTGCTATTGTCAGGGTGTACAGGTGGAAAAAGCGGCAGCGGACTTACCATAGCACCTTATTCGGTAAGCGAAGAAGAACAGGCCCTCATCAGTAAGACAGGGGTGGGGGCCATCGAGTACTTCAAACTTGATGGGAAACTGGCAGAAAACGAAGACCTCCAATTTTTTATGGAAACCTATAAGGATGGCAAATTAACGGATGATCAAGTTTATTCATATGGACAAGTGGAAAAGGAATTCAATCAGGTGCTAATCTCCTTTGGAGTAGATCAGCAGGAACACCAGATTACATTCCTGAATGGGTTTGAGGATGGATTGACAGAACGAGTGGAAGAAATAGAGGGAGTCAGCGCCTCCTCGTTCACCTCATTCATCGAGAAAAAAAAGAAACTAATCAAAAATGAGGATGTTTACCTGACCGCATGGATTGGTACAAAGGGAAGCACGCTTGAAGGTATTTCGCTTAATGAAGACGGAACGCTCCCAGATGATCTGGAAGGTGCTGATGCAGGTTATGTTTTCAAAATGAGATGGACAGATTACAAGGAAGAATAGAGGAGGACAATCTATGAAATTCTTATTACTTGGCGGAACATCTTTTTTAGGAAGGCATATTGCAGAGGCAGCACTGGCTAAAGGACATGATGTGACATTATTCAACCGGGGCAGAACCAATCCGCATTTGTTTGACGAAACTGAAAAATTAACAGGTGACCGCGATAAAGGTGAACTTGAAGCTCTGAGAAAAGGCGAATGGGATGCGGTCATTGATACATCCGGGTATACTCCGGGGAAAGTCGAGCAAAGTGCTTCATTGCTGAAAGGTCGGATTGATCGTTACATATTCATTTCATCCATTTCCGTGTATAAGGATTTCTTGTCAGGAGAAGCTCACGAAGGCAATGAGACAGGCACTCTTGATAACCCAAATACCGAAGAAGTGAATGGTGAGACATACGGCCCCTTAAAGGCTTTGTGTGAACAAAAACTGGAGGAAATACTCCCTGGAAAGGTCTTGAACATCAGGCCGGGACTGATTGTGGGACCGCACGATACGACGGACAGGTTTACGTACTGGGTCCAGCGGTTTTTAGAAGGCGGGCAAGTTCTGGTTCCTGGGAACAAGGAAAGGGTCATACAGTGGATTGATGTACGAGACCTTGCCCAGTGGATCATCCTGATGGCGGAAGAACGTCAAAAAGGAACTTATAATGTGACTGGACCTCAACAGGGATATACTATGAAAGAGTATGTGGAAGACCTGCTCTTTGTAGGACCGAATGATACAGAAGTTACCTGGGTGGAGGACGGCTTTTTAGTGGAGAGGGAAGTTGTTCCGTTTGTGCAGCTTCCCTTATGGATTCCGGTAAATGATCAGTACCCCGCCGGATATATATCAGCTGATTATTCCAAGGCTTTGCAGAAAGGGCTGGTTCTGCGGAATCCGCGGGAAACCATTCAGGATACACTGAACTGGATCGGAACAAGAGGCCAAGTTGATTTGAAAGCAGGCTTGACGCGTGAGGAGGAGGCTGGCCTTTTACAAAGCTGGTCTGTAGTTGGGCAGCGAAGGGCTAGTATATAAGAATAACAATTGCCGCAACTGGAAATAGTAAAGGTTGCGGTTTTCTTTTTGAGGATAGTAAGACCATAGCGTTTTAAATAGTATGTAGATATCAAGTAATAGGGTAGATTTACTTATTCCCCAATAGGGTAATAAAGAACCAGAGGCAGAATCTGAAAGGAGCATTTTATGATGGAGTATAAAAACATCACAGTAGCCGGAAGCGGCGTTTTGGGAAGCCAGATCGCTTTCCAAACGGCATTCAAGGGATTCAATGTTACTGTCTATGATATCAATGATGAAGCGATTGAAAAGGCAAAAGACCGAGTGGCGAACCTTAAGCCGCGTTATCAGGAAGACTTGGATGCTTCCCAGCAGGAAGTGGATGCTGCATCTGAACGGATGTCCTTCTATTCTGATTTAGGGAAGGCTGTGGAGGACGCCGATTTGGTGATTGAAGCCATTCCGGAAGTAGTGAAGATCAAGACGGATTTTTATGAAAAACTTGGACAAGCTGCGCCGGAAAAAACCGTGTTTGCGACAAATTCATCCACATTACTGCCAAGCCAATTCGCTGAGGCAACGGGACGTCCAGAAAAGTTCCTGGCCCTGCACTTTGCGAATGAAATCTGGAATAATAATACAGCAGAAGTCATGAAGCACCCAGGAACGAATGAAGCTGTCTTTAATGACGTAATGGAATTTGCCAAAGCTATTGGAATGGTAGCCTTGCCTTTACAAAAAGAGCAGCCGGGCTACATCTTGAATTCCTTATTGGTCCCATTGCTGGAGGCAGCCCAGATGCTGCTTGTGAAAGAGGTAGCGGATCCTCAAACCATCGATAAAACATGGATGATTGCCACAGGAGCACCAAAAGGGCCATTTGCCATCTTGGATATTGTCGGCATTACAACTGCCTATAACATTTCCAATGCCAAGGCTGAAGCAACTGGTTCTGAAGAGTTCGCCAAACTCGCTTCTGTCCTGAAAACAGAGTACATCGATAAGGGTAAACTCGGCAGGGAAACAGGGGAAGGGTTCTATACGTATCCAAACCCCGCTTATGAAGAGGACGATTTCCTGAAGGGATAATAAGCACAGTGAAAAACAATCTGGACGAAATCTTTAATGGTTTCGTCCTTTTGTTTGGGCTAGAGCAGAGAATGAATAGAAGCTATTTATGGTGGATTTCCAGTTCTTTCTCCAGGGTTTTAATGTTTCTGACATACATGAAATAAATGGGAGCGAGAAGGATGACAACCATCCAATTCAAACTGGAAATATAAACATTGAAGCTGGAAAGGTTTAAGTTAACCAGGGCTATGAGCAAATTAACGCCGGCCAGGATGCCGAATAAATTGGCAATTCTCCTGTAATGAATGATGCGGGAGGCGCTATCGGAGTAGATTTCAAATGCCCCATCTGCGGTTTTTTTACGGAAATAAACCCAGCGGAAATAGGTGTCAACGAGTTCTACCTTGTTTTCTTCCATGAATTCAATGTACTCTTTACTTTCCTCTTGGTCCGGTAATTGATCAAGCAGTTCAATACGATAGCAATACTCTCCTGGTGTCCCTTCCTCAAAGTGATATGTGCAGAATGTACACTTCTTGAGATGCAGCCCTTTTGCAGCCATCTTGTTAAGCCATTTCTCTTCTTTTTCATAATTAGTAAAGATTTTCCTTATTTTAATTGTCATGGTCCCCGCCCCTTGTCATTTTGTACCCATTCTCGAGTAGTTCCTCCAGTCTTTTCATCTCTGAATGAAGGACTTCCTTTCCCAGGTCCGTGATTTGGTATTCTTTCCTGCGACTGCTGGAATCTTCGCCCTGTAATTCGATCCACTCTTTTTCAACCAAAGACTTTAAAGCCCCATAAAGAGTGCCTGGTCCCAACTCAACTCTTGATCCGCTTATTTCTTTAATGAACTGCGTAATGGCATAGCCGTGCATCGGCTGCTGCAAAGCTAGAAGGATATAGTAAACACCTTCTGTCAGTGCAATGTGTTCTTGATTATTAGTCAAAATTAGAACCTCCTGAGGTATATATATCGTCAGACGATATATCGTATGTTGATTATATCGCCTGACGATGTAATAAGTCAATAGATGAATACATACTTTAGCACTTTAAAGCACCCGGGGACTGTCCCCGGGTGCTTTAAAGTGCTAAAGTATCAAAAGGCAGCCCCATGGCTGCCTTTTGATGGTTATAAGATTGGAGATAATAGCCTTGAAATCGACTCTTTAAAGCGGATCCACAACGGCCGTTTCAAATAGTCTTCCATGGTAAGTTCCCTGCATAAGTGTATATCTTTGAGGAAAATGGAGCCTAATTCCCGTGAAAGCTCAATATCATAAATAAAGGCATTGACCTCAAAATTCAGCCTGAAGCTGCGGACATCAATATTTGCCGTCCCGACAGATGAGGTTTTACTGTCAACAACAATGGTTTTTGCATGGATGAAGCCATTATCATAAATGAAGATCCTGGCACCTGCCTTCAACATTTCCCCTATGTAAGAAAAGGTTGCCCAATAGACAAACATATGGTCAGGCTTGTTTGGGATCATAATTCGCACATCGATCCCGGAAAGAGCGGCAATCCTTAAGGAATCCAGAAGACTGGCATCAGGAATGAAGTAGGGCGTCTGGATATAGATGGATTCCTTGGCGGAGGAAATCATTTTGATGTAACCATTCTTGATTTGCTCCCACTCTGAATCAGGTCCGCTGGTGACAATCTGGACGCCGGCATTGCCTGTGAACTTGGCCATCGGGAAGTACCTGTGCTCCAAGTGTATATCCCTTGAAGCGGATGCCTGGTTCCAATCAAGGATGAACCTTGTCTGCATGGCAAGTACGGCGCTGCCTTCCAGCCTTAAATGAGTATCACGCCAATATCCGAATCGCGGGTTCAGCCCCAAATATTCATCTCCGACATTAAATCCCCCGACATACCCGATTACCCCATCGATAATGACAAGCTTCCGGTGGTTCCGGTAATTCAAACGCGGATTGATATAAGGGATCCTTGAAGGGAAGAAGACTTCCACTTCTCCGCCAGCTTTGATCAATTCACGAAAAAACCGCTTATTCAATGTCCTCGAGCCCATTTCATCATACAACACCCGGACCTTCAGCCCCTGCTTTGCTTTTTCCGTAAGGGCACTCAGGATCCGTTTTCCGAGAGCATCCTTCCTCAGGATATAATATTGAAAATGAATGTGATTTTCAGCTTCATTGATATCCTTTAAAAGAGCATCAAATTTATCTTCTCCATGTGTGTAGACGGTAATGTCGTTATCCTGTGTCAGGACTGCTTCATTATTCATCAAATGCATGTAGATCAGTTCTTTATTTGTACTGATAGTGCTGTCCCTGAAGGAAAATGACTCGCCCTTGATTTCTTTTACCTGCCTTGCAATCAGCTCTTCAATGCCGATTTTTTTCATATCGTCCCATTGAAATAACCGTTTTCTCGTAAGGTTCTGTCCGAACACTAAATACATGATGAAGCCCAGCACCGGGATGAAAACAAGTACCATCAGCCAGGCCCAGGTAGCGCCAGCATCTCGTCTTTCCAAGAAAACGACGACACAGGCAAAGGCAATATTCAAAACTAAAAAGATCCCAAGTAGAATAGACAGGATATTCATATAATTCCCCTCTGAACGTTAAAATAAGAAGTTTGTTTATACTTAGTCATTCTATCATAACGGAAGGTGTTATTCCGTTTCCTTCCAGATAAAGTTTTTCCTTTGTAAGGTTATAACGTTTAAGACTCTTAGTATATTCCCTTCCCGTTGTTCTGATAACATACAATAATTAATTCCTTCATATGATGTAACAGCAGCGAACATTTGCTGCGGCCTGTAAAACCATCATTAATTAAGGGAGGGAAGGGAATGACCAGTTTGGCTTTGCTTGCCAACATTGCTGCTTTTATCATCATTGCAGGGATCCTCTTTTACATGCAGAAGAAACATCTGTCTTTTTCCAAAAGAGTCTTTGCTGCATTAGGCCTGGGAATTGTCTTCGGGTTTGTTCTTCAATGGCTGTACGGACCAGGCGATGAAACTCTGGCACAGTCAATCGATTGGTATAACATTGTCGGTGTCGGTTATATCAAGCTTTTGCAAATGGTTGTCATGCCTCTTGTCTTTGTATCTATTCTTTCTGCTTTTACCAAGCTTAAGCTCGGAAATAACCTCGGGAAAATTGCAATTCTGATTATTGGGCTTCTGGTCGGGACAACGGCCATTGCAGCTGTTATCGGTATCGCGGCTGCACAGGGGTTCGGTCTTGAGGCGATTCAAATCGAACAGGGAGATGCGGAGGCTGCGAGGGGTCTTCAGCTTGAAGAGCGTTCTGCTGCCATGGAGGGTCAAAGTTATCCGCAGCGGATCCTTGAGCTGCTGCCGGCCAATCCGTTTCTTGACTTTACAGGAGAACGTGCCACTTCAACGATTGCAGTGGTGATCTTTGCCGCATTCTTAGGTGTAGCCTATCTGGGAGTCTACCGCAAAGAACAGGAAACGGCAGAGTTCTTCAAAAAAATAGTGGATGCTGTGTATGGGATTGTCATGCGGGTCGTGACGCTTGTACTCCGGCTTACGCCATATGGTGTGTTTGCGATCATGGCCAAAACGGTTGCAACCAGTGATTTTGATGCGATATTGAAACTCGGGAAATTTGTTGCCGCCTCCTATGCTGCCTTGATTGTAATGCTGGCGATCCACTTGATCCTGCTGACACTTGCTGGATTGAATCCGATCACTTACTTGAAAAAAGCATTTCCGGTTCTCACCTTTGCCTTCACTTCCCGTTCAAGTGCAGGAACCCTGCCGTTGACAATTAATGCCCAAACAAAACATATGGGCGTGTCAGAAGGAATCGCCAATTTCTCTGGTTCGTTTGGCTTATCCATTGGGCAAAATGGCTGTGCCGGTGTCTATCCGGCAATGCTGGCCGTCATGATTGCACCGACAGTTGGCATTAACCCAATGACGCCATCCTTTATTTTCACGCTCATTGTCATCGTTGCCATCAGTTCGTTTGGAGTGGCCGGTGTCGGAGGCGGGGCAACCTTTGCGGCCATCCTCGTGCTCTCCGCAATGGATTTGCCCATTGCTCTGGCTGGTTTGTTAATATCGATTGAACCGCTGATCGATATGGGCCGGACTGCTGTCAATGTCAGCGGAGCCATGACCTCAGGATTGATTACAAGTAAAGTGACGAAAGAGATAGATACATCTGTATATGATGACCCGGATGCAGTAGAGGGATAAAATAATGGGGAAGACCTGCCCGCGAGGTATCGGGTGGGTCTTTTTTGCATTGGCGGGGCTTGGCGCCTGTTCATATGACTGTAATTGAGCCGGGGGCGACCGATGAAAATCTTATGAAGTCTTTATAAGCCCAAACCCAGATGTAAAAAGGAATCAGAGTGTCTCATGAAGGGTTCATAAGACCAAAATCAGATGAAAAAAAGAATCAGGGTGTCTCATAAAGCATTCATAAGCCCAAACCCAGAGAAATACTCCAAACAGGGTGTCCCCTAAGACAGTTATACGACCAATACAACAATGAAAATTAACCCTGGATGCTTCATAATGGCATTAAGACAAACCTACCTTTCAAAGACCCATAATGCTGAACTGAAACCGCAAAAAAAAAAACGAAACCCCTAAAGGAGTTTCGCCTTTTCAAAACCATCAACCTAAAAGTAAAATCCGCTTACCCACTCAGCGAGCATCGCGCAGGCGACGGCAGCATACGTTCCGACGACATTTCCCATAATTCCCATCAACAAACCTACAGGTGCAAGGGAAGGCTGGAACACAGAGGCAACAACCGGTGCGGAGCTTGTCCCCCCGATGTTACCTTGGGAACCTACTGCAACAAAGAACAATGGAGCACGAAGCAGTCTGGCAGCCAGGAAAATAACAAAAACGTGAATGGCAAGCCATACGATCCCCATCAATACATATTGTGGTGCTTCCACAACATAAGCCAGGTCTGCTTTAGCCCCGATGGTTGCAAGAAGGATATAAATGCCCGCATATCCGACTTTACTGGCTCCGTAGTTCTCCAGTTTGCTTACCTTTGTAAAAGATAGCAGAATCCCGACAGCCGAAATAATCATGATTGTCCAAGTTCCCGCAGAAAGTACTGAAGTTTCGGGCAGCGTTTCAGCGAAAATACGGACCACATAGGCTACCCCGAAACCAAGACCGAGAATGGCTGCCAGCTGAGGCACATCAATCGGACGGGAGTTCTTCCGCTGAAGTTCGCCCATATCTTCGTTTACTTTTTGTATGATGGAATTGTCCGCTTTATTCCACTTGTTAAACTTGTGCTGGAAGCTGGCAAGGAAAATCATGATTCCCATCCAGCCGTAACCGACAACTGTATCGACGACAATGATTGGTGACAGAATATAGTCCGGTGTGCCTGTAGCTTCGATAAGAGCCGCCATATTGGCGCTTCCGCCAATCCAGCTTCCGGAAAGGGCAGCAACTCCTGTCCATGCTTCTTCAGGAAGGAAAGGCTGGAAGATGGCAAGAGCAATCGGCCCTCCGATAATGACACCGACTGTCCCGGCAAGGAACATCATGATGGCTTTCGGTCCCAGCTTGAGCGTTGCCGGTACATTGGCGGATAGCAGCAGCAAAAGCAGTCCTACTGGTAATATGTATGTGGACACAAAGCTGTATAAATCAGAGCTGTCCGGGATAATACCGACCGTAGTCGAAAGCATTGGAATGAAATACGTCCAAATCAAAGGAGGAGCATAATGAAAAAACTTTTGCAGTAAAGGATTTTTCGACTCTCCCAAGACGAAAATCAGGCCGACTATCGCTGCCAGGTAAGCAAATATGGCCATCGGATCCTGAATTAATGGTGTAGAGAAAAATACCATTCTTTTTACCCCCTATTTTTATAGTACGTTGCCATCATAACATGGAAGCGCTTAAGCCAAGCGAATTTTAAAAAGGAACAATAATCGGAAGATTGGTACATCTAGAAAGTAATGTTTTGGCAGTTCACTGACATGAATTTGTCTTGAAAAAGGGGCAGGATTCTCTTTGATCATGACGAATGTTAAGTGTTAAAGGATAGGTGATTGGAAATGACAGTTATTTATATGGTCAGGCATGCGCATTCGGTATTTAACCTGGAAGAGGAAGAGATAAGGAGCCTATCCGTTCGGGGGATGGCCGATGCGGAACGGGTGAGAGAGATTATGCTGAATGAGAAAATTGATGCGATTTATTCCAGTTCATATACAAGGGCAATCCAGACCGTACAGCCACTGGCAGATGCACTTCATCTTGACATTCAAGCCGATGAGCGATTTCGGGAAAGAGACCTGGCGGCAAAGGATCATGTCCTGGATCATCCTGAGGACGCCATGAAAATGGTGTTTGCTGATGCAGATTACGCATTCCCGGGGGGAGAGAGCAATAATGAGGTAAAGGCGCGAGGGACAGCGGCATTGAAAGAAATTCTCCATAAGCATAGGGGAGAGAAAGTTGCAGTCGGTATACATGGACATGTGATGACGATTATTTTGGGTGCTTTCGATTCGGCTTATGGGACGCTCGACTTTTGGCGCGGGACGACAAAGCCGGACATCTATAAACTCCGTTTTGAAGGGGAAAAGCTGGAAGGGGTCAGCCGGTTGTGGGAAGCCCCTGTAGTGGAAAAAAGCGTATGAATCATACAGTAGAGGTACAGTGGGGTAGCGGGATTGTCGAATTGACTTGGATCGGGTCCGTCCATCTGCCAAAGCTTGAGATGGTAACCAGTGTTCATGGCTGCTGTTTTGTCCAAGGGAAAGTCCTGCTTGTTAATAGTAGGAGCAGAGGATTTACCTTTCCTGGAGGGCATATAGAAGCGGGGGAGACGCCAGAGGAAGCGTTTCACAGAGAAGTGCTTGAAGAGGGATATGTAAAAGGGAGAGCCAGGCAGGTTGGCATGATCGAGGTCAGCCACAGGAATAACCCTCAATTTGACCCAAAAGGAAAGTACCCATTGGTTGGGTACCAGGTTTTTTACCGGATGGATATCGAAGAGGTGCTGCCATTCATACGGAATGAGGAATCTTCTTGCCTGGTCTGGGCGGAGCCTTCAGAAGTCCCGTTTGTAATCGATGACCATGAATTAGCGTTGGAAGCCTTGAAAGAAGCGTTAAAAATGAGTTAAATTCCATAATTTAATACAAGCAGCAAGACACAGGTGATCATCGTGATTCCGATCATCATATACAGGAAGTCGACCAGGTTATCAAGCATGGCTGTCTTTTGTTTTTCGCGCCGGTAGCTTCTTGGTGCACGGCGGGAAGTTTCTGCAGAGCGCATTGGTATTCCCCCTTAATGCCTTATTCATTTTATTTAACAAGGTTCGACAAAAAGGGTTGAATTCCTTCCTGATAATGAAAAAATAACCAGGCGAATATAGAAAGAACGCCCGTATAAACGGACGTTCTTCTGATTAATGAAGTTGATCTTTCTCGGAAATCTGTGTAAGGGCAGCCCCCGCTTTTTGATCGGACTGCTGCTGTACTGCCAAATCACCAAGCGCGAGCATACCGACAAGATTCCCGTTTTCAACAACAGGAAGGCGGCGTACTTGGTGCTGGGACATCAAAGCTGCTGCTTCTTCTACCGACGCTTGGGGAGAAATGGTGACAACGTGAGCCGACATAACCCCTTGAATGGTACCACCTGTTTCGTTATGGGATAAGCCTCTGACAACAAGGTCTCGGTCCGTTACCATACCAACCACTTGACCATTCTGCATTACCGGTAAAGCGCCAACACCTAAAGAGCTCATCTTGCCGGCTGCCGATTGGAAAGTATCCTGTGCTGAACATGCCTCAACATTGGCTGTCATTACATCACGTACTCTCATTCTGATTCCCCCTTGAACGTTTTGGTCAGTACATAGTTAGTATGGGAAATCGATGGTGATTTATTCTGATACAACGCCTTCTAAATCCAACCAGCCGGTTATAACTGATAAGGATAGGCTTCATCAGAGGGAGCATTTTTCTGAAGGATAAGTACGACCAATGGGAACACGAGAACGGCTGAAAAGATGAAGAGAAGGATCAAAGCTAAAGACAAAGGGCTGATTTGCTTCCGATAATCATCCTGATGGTTGGCGATAAAGGCCCTGGATTTTTCATTTCCAATAACAGCAGTGTTTTCAAGCAGGCTATTCGTGTCGAGGCTGTAATAGAAGATTTCCTGCTTATTGAAATGGAAGATTGTGTCGCGGTCAATTTGATATTTCAAAAAGACCATCTTCACTTTCTGTTCTTCCGTTTCTCCATCGTTAATGGCAATATCCAGTGTGAGGTCCACAAAGTCTTTTACATGGACTGATCCGTTCTGGTAGTAAGGGTCGGTGGCTTCAAGTTTTTCATTGATGCTTTCGATGATCGGATCCTCTGCTAAAGCCTTGGTGAAAGGCAGAGAAAAAGTGAGAAAAGGGATGGATAAACACAGGAAAATCATGATTTTTTTCAATTGATTGCCTCCCTAAGCGTTTGTATATATATATGCTTGGGAGAATTATGTTAGGACAAAAACAGCAGAGCCGTCGTATGGACAACTCTGCTACAGAATTCAGTTCCTTATTTTTGAATAAACATCTGTGTCCAGTAGGACCCGTAGGAACCGCCTTTAACGTACCCGACTCCGATATGAGTGTAATTCGGGGTCAGGATGTTCTTTCTGTGGCCGGGACTTTCCATCCAAGCCTGTACAACCGCCTGCGCACTAGGCTGTCCTGCTGCAATGTTTTCTGCAGCGGAACGGTAGTTGATGTTGAAGTTTTTCATCATCGTAAATGGAGATCCATACGTTGGGCTCGTATGTGAAAAATATCCTTTATCTCTCATGTCTGTGGACTTGTAACGGGCTACTCTTGAGAGCTGCCAATCAGCACGCAGAGGCGACAGGCCGTTTTTGGCACGTTCCTGATTCGTCAGTCTGATGACTTCCCCTTCAATGCCTTTTACAACGTCTTTATTAGGGATGGTGATTTTCTGTCCTGGATAAATCAGGTCAGGGTTTGGAATCTGAGTATTGGCATTGATGATTTCAGAAAGCCCGATTTGGTACCTTTGGGAAATTTTCCAAAGTGTATCCCCTTTTTTGACATAGTAAGCATCAGCCGCATGAGAAATGGTTGGAGCAAATAACCCAAAAGCTAAGGACAACGTGACAACAATGGAAATAATTTTAGTTTTCATGGTACATAGGATGTCTTATACATGAATAATTATGTGAGTTTTTTAAAAAAATGATTTTAAAAAGGACATAAAAAAGTGAAGAGGCCAAGGGAAGTGTCTATAGAAGAGTTCTATAGGCATGAAAAGACTATGGAAAGTCTCTTGAGGGCAAGAAAATGTACCCACTGAAACTCCCCCTGGCATGCCGGGCGCCCGCCCCGTGGAGCTGTACATCTGGAGTGAAAGATCAACTTGATCCAAATAGTTAAAAAATTTTCAAAATAAGGTTAAAAGGAATATTAAGTGGTAATATAAAATGGACTTAGGAATTTCGGAAAAAGTGAAACTAAATGTAAATTCGTTCGTAATACGGTAAGAGACAATTTTATGAGAGGGTGTACACAGTGACAAATGAAAATGAACGGTTGAAGAAAGTCGTTTCCAAGCTCTCGAAAGTCGGTGTCAATATTACAAAGACCAAATCCAGAATGGAAGTTTTTCAAGCGCTTAAAACCCTGCAGCCTTTACCAAAACCATTGTCACATGATTCATAAAAATGAAATATGGGACAGACATAAACATCCTTTCCTTTTGATATAATCTAACAAGAAGGGGAGGGGATAGTATGCCTGAATCCATGTTCGATGTAGAAACGTTAAAAGGGATTAGACGCAAGGCTGATGAACTTTCGTATCAGTGTATGAACAGGAAGCTGGCCAATGATCCGCAAGCGCTGAAAATGGCACTGGATAATATTTGCCGGGCACTTGGAACCTTTGCAGAAGTTGAAATCCACAGGATTAAAAATGAAAACATCGCTTATGATCCGCAATCCTATATCAGAGGAAGGCTGGCTTTCGCTTCCAAGGCGATGAAAACGGTTCCTCAAGAGGATTCGAATACAGCCTGACCTGCATCTAACTTTATGTTAGGTGTTTTTTTCTTGCTTGGAAGTGGTATGAATAAAGAGTAATAATAGTGAAAAGAGTTTGGGGGCTGGAGGATAATGAACCGGTATAGAAACGCTTTACTGATCTACAATGGAAAAGCAGGCCAAGAGGACATGGATTCGACCTTGGGAGACTGCATAGGTGAACTGACATCATGTTGTGATGAATTGACTCTATATGGTACCAAAAGCAAATCTGATGCAGAGCGGATATGCAGGGACAAAGGCGGAAACTATGAGCTCATTATCATTCTTGGCGGTGATGGTACCGTTCATGAGTGTGTAAATGGTTTGGCTCAACTCCCGGACAGGCCCAAAACAGCGATTCTTCCAGCTGGAACCTGTAATGACTTCAGCCGCTCTCTAATGATTCCACAGAACATCAAGCAGGCAGCCATGCTGATTAAATATGGCAGGATTGAAGAGATTGATATTGTAAAGGCGAATGACCGTTATTTTTCGAACTTCTGGGGAGTCGGCATTATTGCTGATGCCTCTCAAAATGTAAATGAGGCGGTTAAAGGGATATTCGGCAAGATAAGCTATTACCTCAGTGCCTTCCAAACCTTACAGCAGGCAGAAAGTTTTACCTTTAAAGCTGAGATTGATGGGAAGGCTGTAGAGGAAAAGGCTGTCATGGTGTTTGTCGCCAATGGAAGGTTCATTGGCACAAGTGAACTGCCCCTTTCTCCACAGAAGTATAATGATGGAGTGGTGGATATCTTCATTATAAAAGAAGCAGGATTCACGCTCTTAAAAGAGGTGCTTGCCGCCAAAGGAACGGGCAAGCTGAATGAAAATAGCGGAGAAATCCTTCACTTCCAGGCAAAGAATGCCTCAATAGAGACGAATCCCAGCCAGAGTATTGATATGGATGGCGAGGTATATACTGACACCCCCATGCAAATGGAAGTGTTAAACAAACATATCCCGTTTATAGTCGGGGAGGAAGAGAGAAGAGAAGCAGCAGAGTAACGAAACAAAAATCAGTTGAATCCAGTGGCGGGCAAACTTGATTTGAGCCCTGGATCAAACTGTTTTTTTTTTGACCAGCAGGACAGAAACAGACACATGGACGGGCATTATGATAATCTATAGCAAATAATGTCTGATGATGGTAAACTGATGTAGCGGTTATTTCAGTATATTTAATAGCTACTAGAAAATAAAGTCATCTAAAATTCGGGACGTATTGTGGTTAGCGGTGGTTGATTGGAGTGGAAGGATCGTGACCTCCTCCGGGATTAGCGGGATGCCTTCAGCTCCAGTGTTCAGCGACTAGCTGATGTCGGTCTCTTTCCTTGCGATAAGTCAACATCGACTCATTCTGTTCGTCGTGTTTCCTTTATCTCATGCAAGCGCCGTCCAATCCGTACGGCGCTTAACGGCCGCTTCCGCTTTTTATCAGCTGAGAAGGCTCACCGCCCGCTCAGCGGAGTCACCCATTCTGCCGGAAATGAACCGGCTGATCCAATACTACTAATTAAGCATAGAAAAAGGTAAAGGAGATCATCAAATGTGGGAATGGAAAAATATATATAGAGGTATGATAATGGGCGCGAGTGATGTAATTCCCGGGGTGAGCGGGGGGACGATTGCCGTCATGCTCGGTATTTACGATCGTTTGATTGCAGCTATCAACGGAATTTTCAGTAAAGATTGGAAAGAGCACCTGCGGTTCTTAATACCGCTTGGCATTGGAGTGGTCACATCCATTCTGATACTGGCGAGGCTGATCGAGTGGCTTTTTGAACACTATCCCGAGCCTACTCAATTTCTATTCATGGGCTTGATCATCGGAATCATCCCGTATTTAGCAAAGAAGTCAGAAATGAAATCAAAGTTTAAGTCCAATCATTATATATTGCTCCTGATAGGCGCTGTCATCGTCGCTTCCATGATCTTCTTCAAATCGGAAGAGTCTGCTGTGATAGAGAACATTACAGCAGGAACCTATGTATTGCTGTTTTTCTCAGGCTTTATCGCGAGTGCAGCAATGATTCTCCCGGGCATCAGCGGCTCATTCATCCTGTTGATCATCGGTATCTATTCAACAGTCATCAGCAGTATTTCCAATTTGCAGCTGGATGTCATCTTGGTTGTTGGAATGGGGATCCTGATGGGGATTGTCGTGATGAGTAAGCTTATCAAATTCTTTCTGGAACACTATTCCTCTGGGACGTATGGCCTGATCATCGGCCTTGTCATTGGATCGATCGTGGTCATTTATCCGGGTATTCCTGATAGTGCCGCGCTTATCATTGTGAGTATTATAACATTTCTTGCAGGTCTCTTTTTTGCAAGGGTGCTGGGAAGAATCGAATATTCATAGAAAACAACAGTCCAATTTACAGGTTGCTTTGTAAATTGGACTGTTGTTTTTTTTTGCCCGCGATATTGAGCAGGTGCAAAATCCAGTATCTTTAAGAAAAGTTCGGGGATGGAGAAAACATTTCTCGGGAAATATCGACAATCTACATCTGTTTTGGTGCTTTGATTCCCAGAAGGCTCAATCCGTCACTTAGGGTGTCGGTGACAGCTTTCACCAATAAAAGCCGTGATGGCATTTCTGCATTTTCCTCTACTATTCTTGTTTTTCCATAGTATTTGTTAAAGGCCTTGCTCACAGCAAGTAAATATTTTGCCACTATCGATGGAGAGTAATTGACATATGCGTCTCGCACTGCCTCAGGATACTTGTTCAACATTTTAATGAGTTCCCAGCTCTCTGGGTCCTTCAGGCCGGAAAAATCAGTTTGTTCAGATGGCGCAGCTTTTCTCAAGATGGAGTGGGCTCTTGCATGAGTATATTGGACGTAAGGGCCGGTTTCGCCTTCGAAAGTGAGCATCTCCCCAAGGGAAAACTCAATATCATTCATTCTGTCATTTTTTAAGTCATGGAAGATGACAGCTCCCGTTCCTACCCAGCGTGCGGTTTCCAGAGCGTTTTCAAGGTTCGGATTCTTCTCTTTAATATTAGTATGGGCAATGGCAATGGCTTCCTTCAATACTTCCTCAAGGAGGACGACCCTGCCTTTTCTTGTCGACATTTTTTTGCCGCCCTGAAGGAAAAGTCCGAATGGGATATGAACCATTTGGTCAGCCCACGGCATTCCCAACTTTTCCAAAACACCGATCACCTGGCGGAAATGGATGGTTTGCTCCTGGCCGACAACATAAAGGGCTTGCGAGAAATCATATGTTTTTTTTCTGTAGAGAGCAGCAGAGATATCCCGTGTTGCATAAAGGGTTGCTCCATCTGATTTTTTGATGAGGGACGGCGGAAGACCTTTGTCATCGAGCCACACCACGTCTGCACCTTCTGATGTTTCGAGAAGGCCTTTTTCCTTGATCAGCTCTACAGCTGCTTCCATTTTGTCATTGTAAAAGGATTCGCCATGGTAAGAATCAAAGGAGACACCCAGCAGTTCATAGATTTCTTCAAAGGCGGTAAGAGATTCTTTCTTGAACCAGGTCCAAAGGGCAACCATCTCCGGGTCACCATCTTCCAGAAGCTTAAAGGCTCTTCTGCCTTCATCATTGAGGGATGGATGCACCTCCGCTTCTTCATGAAATTTTTTATAAAGACTGAAGAGTTCGGGGATTGGATTGGTCCTCACCTTTTCCTCATCCCCCCATTTTTTGTAGGCAGTGATCAGTTTTCCAAACTGAGTTCCCCAGTCACCGATATAATTGATTTTGACTGTTTCAAAGCCGCATTTCTCAGCCAGCAGGGCGATCGAGTTACCGATCACCGTTGAGCGAAGGTGCCCCATTGAAAAAGGCTTGGCAATGTTAGGGGAAGACATATCGATGGTGATGACTTTTCCCTCCCCGAAAGTGTGTCTCCCAAATTGATCTCCATTTGCAAAAATGCGGGTCATGATTTCTTTTCCGGTTTCTTTTCTGTTAAAAAAGATATTTACATAGGGCCCGGCAGCTTCTGCTTTTAGCAAGTACGAGCTGGCAAGTGAGCTTGCCAATTCGTTTGCAATGGCTGCAGGTGATTGTTTTTTCTTTTTTGCTAACTGAAAACAGGGGAAGGAAAGGTCTCCCTGGTGGGAAAACTTCGGTGTTTCAATAGCCAGTTTAATTTCTGCTCTGCTCATGTGTTCACCAAGCTGCTCTTTCAATAAATCAGTATAAAAATCATATAAATTCATGAGTTCCACCTCCGACAGAATTGTGCGTTGGATGACCAAGAGCTGTTTTGTGGATACAAAAAAACCCCGTCTCAAAATAGAGACGGGGTTCCCGCGGTACCACTCTTCTTCCCCAAACAGGGCAGCTCATCAGATAACGGGATGTACCCGGCGTATCCTACTGAATGGTTTCGGATATGCTTCTCCAAAGTGCGGTTCATTTCAAGGGGAACGCCGGGCTTCCACCATCCCCGGCTCTCTTAAGTCCTGGCCTTGAAACTACTCTCTTTGTCATCGAACTTATTATTGTTAGAGAGTATTATACACATATCCAATACGAAAGGAAACCTTTTGTATGGAAAATTTTACGAATCGTCTGACGAGAACATGTAATTTTTATGGTAAAACCTCATGCTGAAGACCAATCCCAGGGCGAGCATATTCCCCATCAGAGCGCTTCCCCCGTAGCTGATGAATGGAAGGGGGATACCAGTGATCGGAAGAAGTTGGATTGTCATGCCGATATTCTGGAATACGTGGAAGGTGATCATGCTGATGACACCTGCACAGACATAAGCGCTGAACGGTTCTTTAATATCAAGAGCTGTCTTCGTCAAATGATAGATAAGCAGGAAGAACAAACTGATGACAATACTGGCGCCGATGAATCCAAATTCTTCACCGATGACACTGAAGATGAAGTCTGTATGATTCTCCGGGATATAAACCTGTTTATCCTGGTATCCTTTCCCCAATACCTGTCCGGACCCGATGGCTTTCAGGGAATTGACCAAGTGATAACCTTCTTGCTTTTGATAGTTGTAGGGATCAAGCCAGGAATAGATCCGGCCGAATTGATACGGCTGGACTTTCAGGTATTTCTCCAAAAGCTGTGGTGCGTATACGACCAATGCAAGGATTGAGCCGCCGATCGCAGCGACGCCGGTAAAGATAGGGACAATCAATTTCCATGTGATTCCTGAAACAAGGATCAAGCCTGAGACAATCGCGATGATGACAAGCGATGTACCTAGGTCGGGCTGCAGCATGATCAGTCCAAGAGGAATCATGGTAACCACGCCGATTTTTACAAGTAACATGAAATCGGTCTTTAATGTCTTCTTTGGATTGGCCTCATGGTGGCTGCTGATGACCCTTGCTATGGCGAGAATCAAGAAGGTCTTCATGAATTCAGATGGCTGAATCGAGCCGACTCCCGGAAGTTCGAACCAGCTTTTTGCTCCGTTTCGAACTGGTGCAATACTGGAAGGAGCGATGGCTAACACTCCAAGCAGGAACAGCCCGAATCCATAGGCATACCAGGCAAGTCTTTTGTATTGGTCCGGATCAAACAAAAGAGCGAACCCGATCAGGATAAATCCAACGACATACCAGAAAGCCTGCCTCAATACAAAGTTATATCCGGCATATTGCCCAGTCTGCTGGGCGCTGCTGATGGCAATGGTGCTGACAATGAAGAAGAGGAACAGTAAAAATATTAATCCCCAATCGATTTTATCTGAAAAACGCTGGCGAGTTTCCATTTGCATTCACCTTAATTTCTAATTGAATTCTATAGTACAGTTTAATGGAAGTCCGTGAAATATGAAAATGTTTTTAATAGTAAAATTATGGCTAAAAAGCGCAAGCGGCCTTGAACAGCCCCGACAGGCATAAGACGAGCCGGCAGGAAGGTTGCTCTTTAACCTTCCAGACGGATTGGCTTATGACCCCGAGGGGCTAGGCGCTGTAGCTGGATTGATAAAAAGCGCAAGCGGCCGATCAGCGACGTACTGATTGGAAGGCTCACGCATGAGATAAAGGACACACGGCGAACGCAAGCGAGCCGATGTTGACTTATCGCAAGAAGAGAGCCTGAAATCAGCTAGACGCTGGAGCTGGATTGTGGGGTTAAGAGTACCGCAAATTCCACTCTAACCACCGTCACAACTTGAATAGGCAGCTAATAAAAATGATAAAGCTGTTGAATAAAGGAAAATTGGTTTTGGGTGTAGTGTACTCACTGGTTAAAATGATTGGAGCAATCAATAAAATATTTTTATGTAAAAAGCTGCTCCAAAACCAACCCTCCTTAACTCTATCAAAGAAAGGATTCTGGAACAATCATTCTATTACCCTAAAATGACAAATTAATGCGTCCCGGCAAACAAGAAGGACTGCCGGAGCATGCCGGTCAGTCCTCTTTCATTCTTCTTACTTCAACATAAAAGATATGGTGTCCTTCCATTTCCTTGGCAGTGATTTTATATCCTCCTTCTGTCAGGGAGTCCCCTTGTTTAAGATCATATCTTTGGGTGAGCATCCAGCCGCCGATGGTATCTACTTCTTCGTCAGAAAGGCCAGTCCCGAGCAGGTCATTGAATTCATTGATCAGGAGTTTTGCGTCAAAGATAAAGTGTTCCTCGCCGAGCTTTTGTACATGTGGACGTTCGTCGATATCAAACTCATCCTGGATTTCACCTACTATTTCTTCTATAATATCTTCCGCTGTTACGAGACCTGCAGTACCGCCGTATTCATCAATGAGAATCGCCATATGTGAGCGTTCCTTCTGCATTTTCAGTAAAAGGTTATGAATCGGAATGGTTTCAATGACTCTGATTATCGGTTTGATATAGTTAGGGACCGGCTGATCTTGAGGGCACTCATTGCTCAGGCAGTCAGTCAGAATCTCCTTGATATTGATGAGCCCCAGAATGTTATCTTTATCTCCCTCGATGACAGGATACCGGGTGTAGCCTTCCTCTTTTACTGTCCGGACGATTTCCTTTAATGGTGTATCCTTTTCAAGGCTGACGATTTCCGTTCTGGGAACCATCACTTCTTTGGCGATCCGGTTATCAAATTCAAAGATTTTATTTACATAATCAAGTTCAGATTGATTAATTTCCCCACTTTCATAGCTCTCAGATAAAATGATCCTGAGTTCTTCTTCAGAATGTGCGACTTCATGTTCAGATGCAGTTCCAAGCCCGAACATTCTGGTGATGAAGCGGGCAGAACCATTCAATGTGAAAATGAAAGGATACATGATTTTATAAAAAAGGATTAATGGTTTCGCTGTGAGGAGTGTGATTTGCTCAGCTTTCTGGATTGCCCATGTTTTTGGTGCCAATTCCCCGATGACCACGTGAAGAAATGTAATCACACCAAAGGCAATAATAAAGGAAATGATATGGGATGCCGATTCCGGGACGGCAAAGTTATTAAAGACTGGGTTCAGCAGGACGACAATGGTGGGCTCACCCAGCCACCCCAAACCCAATGCCGTAATGGTAATGCCGAGCTGGCAGGCTGACAGGTATCCATCCAGATTGGAGATGATTCTTTGCGCTGCCACCGCTTTTTCACTTCCTTCGGCAACAAGCTGATCGATACGGCTCGACCTCACTTTGACTATTGCGAACTCGGAAGCGACAAAAAAAGCTGTTAAACCAATTAAGACCGCCACGAGAAACAGATTTAAAGCAATCATATATTAAGGGCCTCCCCTTGGATTTTTAAGAGGAATGGGCCGCTGCACCTCCTGAAAAAACTGTTACCATTACATTCCCCCATTAGATTGTAATTAGTCTTTATACATAGAATAATTCAGGGCAGAGGCCTCTCTACATGATTGAATGAATAAAAAATGAGGCAATACCAAAATAGATGAGCAGCGATAAAATATCATTGATAGTCGTGATTAACGGTCCAGAAGCTACGGCCGGGTCGATCTTCAGTTTATATAATATCAACGGAATCACTGTGCCGGCCATCGTACCGATGATCAGTGTAAGCAGAAGGGAAGAGCCTACCACAAAACCAAGTATGTAACTGCCCTGCCAGACATAAGCAATGACGGCAATCAGGATAGCACAGGTAATACCTATAATCAGTGCTACACCGAATTCCCGTGCAATCAAGCGTAAGACCATTTTCATATCAATATCACGGGAAGCAAGTCCGCGGACAACGACCGCAAGAGACTGTGTGCCGGTGTTACCTGTCATTCCGGCAATCATCGGCATAAAAAAGGCCAGAGCGACAGCCTGTGATAATGTTTCTTCAAAAGAAGCGATGATGCTTCCGGACACAAGCCCGATAAACAGGAGCAAAATCAACCAGGGCAGCCTTCTATATGCAGCAACATGTGATTTTGTATCAAAGTCGATGGCTTTACCGGATGCGGACAATTTTTCTATATCTTCATTGGCTTCCTGGATGACAACGTCGATGATGTCATCGAAAGTAATAATTCCTTTCAATATACCCTCATCGTCAACGACGGGGATGGCGAGGAAGTCATATCGTTCAATCAGCCGTGCGGCTTCCTCCTGGTCCGTTTCCAGCCCGATGGAAATAACACGGGTGTACATGATATCCTTGATCATGTGGTGTGTATCAGCAAGAAGGAGATCGCGGTAGGAGACGACCCCCACCACTTTTCGGCCTTCATCAACCACATACAAATAATTGATGGTTTCGGCAAATTCAGCAAACGTCTTTAGTTTGTCGACGGCTTCCCTGACAGAGTAAGAGTGTCTGATCCAGACAAAGCGGTTGGTCATCAAACGGCCAGCAGTTTCGGGCGGATAATTCATCATATCCTGGACAATGGAAGATTCCTCTTGCGTCATTCCTGACAAAAACTGTTGGATCCGCTCGGGAGACATGTTGTCGAGCAGGGAAGCAATATCATCATTATCCATATCATCAAGGACTTGGCCGGATCGTTCTTTTCCTATCTTTTGGAGGGCAGAAATTTGTTCCGCCTGGTCAAGCTCCTGAATCATATCCGCCAGAACGGGTATAGTTAATTGCAGGAGAAAACGGGACTGATGTTTTTCGGGCAAATCTTTATAAGTCAAAGCCATATCATAGGGCTGCAATTCTTCCATGATTTGCTGGAGTTCAGTGTTCTTTCCCTCTTTTAGGGCTTTGATGGTTAGCAGTGTCAATTGGTCTTGCGGCAATGTCTTGTACATGCTCAGACCTCCCTTGGTGGAGATTTCATCTTTTATTATAAACACAAACTGAATTAAAAAAATGTAATCATAATAAAATATTATTTTCGTCAAAATTTGATAAAATTAACAGTATGAATTCGGATTCCAGAATAAGGGATGTGGTACAACTGAAACAGAACGGCAATTTCAAAGACGTCATCTATGTACACCAAAATGAGATACTGAAATATGTGATGTCTTACGGATTGGAGTTCCGTGATTTCTCGCAAAACCTGCCGCAGCCTCTCAATCATCTGCTGATGATCAAGCATCAATTCGATCACGGATCATTCAATATGAATACCATGATGGAGTATACAAACAAGAAAGAGGTCAGCAAACTGGCGGGAGATAATATACACAATTATGGAGATTTCTGCTGGATCGATTTTGAAGAAGTGGACGGTCTCGATCAGCTCAGCGGACAGGAACTGGCTGAAATCCTCTATTTGGGACATACAAAACAAAGCCTTCATTCTCCTTTTTATTCAAAATTGAATAACCGCTACGTTTATCTTTCCCATGATGACGGATGGTTCAACAAAACCTATTACCGCTATTCTGATGACTTCTACAGTATGCTCGGAAGCACTGTTTCTGCGAAGCTGCTGCAGCAAAAAGGAGACAAGTCCTTGAAGCGCCTCCTGCCCGGCCAAAAGGTTGCCAACCTCCCGGCGATTCCTAAAGAAGTGATGTATTCTTTAAAGGAAAAGATCAAGGAAGGTGTGGCTATCTCAATTGAAAAGACTGTGAGAGGCAGAGGGAATATCAAGATTCCGATTTGGGTCATGGGAGATTACATGAACATGGACACCATGTATGACGACTATAAAACACGTTCGGGCAACCAGCCATACGGATACTTCGTCTTTGATCGGAAAACCAAAGAGTGGGGACTCTACATCAACTAAAAGAACCAGACCAAGCCGTGTGCTTGATCTGGTTCTTTATTTACTGCAGTCCTTTAAAGCGGTGGGGACAGTCCCCCACCGCTTTAAAGGGATAAAGGGCGAACGAAATCAGCCGAGATTGACGAGAAAGTCCAAATCCAGCAATGATTTAGTTAGCAAGCGGTGCTATTTGTCTGAAAGCGCGAATTGATAGTATCCATAGTCATCCGCGTTTCACTTAGATGACCAGAACAAAACCTGTCTAGAAAGAGGATTTCAGGACATGAACAGAAAAAATCCCGTCCCGAAAGTGGATTTCAAGAACATGGATAGGAAGAAACCGGTCCCAAAGAACCTTGAAGGAGGATGATTTTAAGTACTGACCGGAAGAACTCCCGCCTCAAAGAGTCTTGAAAAAAAGCCTGTTTTCAAATATATTGTTGCTATCGGAAAGATCCCAAAAGCCGGATTTTTCCCCTGTATACTAAGTTGAGTTGTTCGCTCTGAACGAAGAGAGAAGCTCTTTTCTCTCTAGCTAAACAGGATTTTTCCCGGTTCATTACGCCACTATCTTTCGGAATTATTATCAAATAGCAACAAAGTGTACGAAAAGAGCTTAAAAAAACAGGACAAGCAGAGCTTATCCTGTCACCGTATGAAATCCGGCCTATTCTCTTCCCACTCTTCACGAAGCACACCCATCCGGATGGAATCATAATATTCTCCATTGTAATAACGGCATTTCCTCAGACGCCCTTCAAGAACCATGCCGATTTTTTCGGCTGCCTTCATCATGCGCTCATTTCCTGACCAGGTGGTGATGCCGACACGCGGGATATCAAGAGTGGCAAACAAATGTTCAACCCATAAAGCCAATGCCTCTGTACCATAGCCGCCGTTCCAATACTCGGGGCGGTAAATCCCGATGCCGGCTTCAAGCCATTTGGTGTCCCGGTTTTCCCAGTAGTAAGTGACAGTGCCGATGATGGTCTCATTGACAACGATGGCCATTCTCTGGTTGTCACGTCCTTCTTTTATTTTTTTCTCGGTCCCTTTTACGTAAGCTTTATAGTTTGGTTTGGGGTGTGGAAAATAAGGGGCATCCCAATTTTTCCACTCAGGCAGAGCATCGCCTTCCCCATAAATTAAATGGAACAGCTCTGGAAGATCTTCAGGTTCGACCGCCCGCAATATCACTTTTGTGCCTATAATTGTCATTGTATCTCTCCTATATCCAATTCAGAAAATTACATCTTTATTTCATTTAAACATATTTGTCTGTTTCTCAAAAGGAAAATCCATTGCAGGATAGACCGGCAAGGTACCGTTTTTCATCCCTATTCACATTTTCAATCCCGGGTTCGAATAGAAATAGTAGTAACAAATATCCAAGGGATGGGGAATGAAATGATACAAATAGCAGGAAGACCCTTTCAACAGATGAATTCACTGGACCAGGACAGTGTTGAGAACCGTATCGCAAGCAAGATGGCCGATGCGGGGACCGTTTATTCATATCCTTCAAACAATGATTTTCTGTTTGAATTGAAATACCGGAAAAACATGATGGGGAGCGCGAAACAAATGAGTGAGGGCAAGGCGGTATTTACCACCTTTGCCTATGCTGCTTGCAACCCTTTCTATTGGAATCTGACAGAAACGGGAGGCTTCATGCTGAAGAAGGGAGTAAACCCTTCTGATGCGGTCCGCGACATTTTTACGAACAGTCAGCAGTATGCATTTGAATGTGCTACAGCGTGTGTCATCATTTTTTATCATGCAATCCTGAACACCATACCCCAGTCTGATTTCAATAGGATCTTTCAAAATCTCTATTTGTACAGCTGGCATACTGATCCTGATCTTGGAATTCACACTTTTTATGGAGATCATATCCTTCCCGGAGATGTGGTGTATTTTAATAACCCGGACTACAGCCCGGAAAACCCTTGGTACAGGGGAGTAAATGCGGTCGTAATGGAGGATGGGCAGTATTTTGGACACGGACTTGGCATCATGAGTGGTGATAAGATCATTGATTTCCTTAATGAAATGAGGAAAGAGGGGAGTTCACAGCCGGCTCACCTATCCAATTTGATCACCAGGCTTTCGTTTAACAGCGCAGCGGGCTATGGGGTTTCCCAATGGAGCAGGCAGAAGAAACACCACTGGGTTGCACATCACAACAAAGATTCGATTTCCTGCATGAGGTATCATCGCTATCTGTATAAAGGGATAAGTTCACCACTGTAGACTTCTACCCAATTTCAGGGTTGACGGGCTCACATCACGCATGTAAGGAGTACTATAGTTAGTGATAAATATGCCCTAAAAGGAAGTGACTAGAAATGTATGGTAATGTAAATGCAGCTCCTAATGTAAATATGGCACCAACAGCTGTGTCTCCTGCGTACACTGCGCCTGCTTATGGATATTGTGCTCCCGTGGCTCCGGCCCGCGGATATGGAGACTTTGTATTGATCGTCGTGTTGTTCATCCTGTTAATCATCGTCGGCGCTTCTTTCATCCCTAAGTGTTAATATAAAATCGCAAAAAATCCTGTACAGCACAGCCTGTACAGGATTTTTTCTTTTTCCAATTCCTTCAGGCGGTTTCCCTGGAGGGTTTTGAAGCCAGGAGTGAAGCTAAGATACCCAAAGCTGGCAGAATCAAGGTCAGCAGCAGAATTTCCGTATAGCCATCGAAGGTGTCGTATGCAAAACCAAAGGGCAGCGGCCCGAATGCGGAGCCTAATACCATGACCGTGGTGGCGGTTCCTTTGATTCGCCCAAGAGACGCGCGTCCGAAATAACTTGGCCAGATATAGGTCAGGGCAATTCTTTCAAACCCTCCGCTGATTCCCCAAAGAAGACCAAAGACAATCGCAAGCCAAGGTGACTTTGTTATAAAAAGAAATAAGATGAAAATAATTTCACCCAAAAAAATGCCGGCGAGTACATAGTTGACTTTTATTTTATCCAGCACCCTTCCGGCAAGCAGTGTCACAGGAAACCCGACAAGCGCCATCAGACTCAATACAAGCGCGGCAGACCCTGCAGACAGATCATTCCATTTGAAGATCGAGATGAGGTGGAAGGTGATGCCTGTATTCACCAATGCCGGGATGCTGACACAGAATAAGAGCAGCCAGAAGGCTCTGGTTCTCACGGCTTCCTGGAACGTCCAATTATCCTCAAGGTCATGTTCTTCCTCTACCGGCCCGTCAGGTCTGACCTGCCGGCCGTCGGGCAAAAGACCGATGTCTTCAGGCTTGTTGCGTACAAAAAAGAGGGCGAGTGGTGTGAAAATGATGAGAAGAAGCACTGCCCATACTTGCCATGTGAAACTCCAGCCGAATTGCGCCACGAGCCAGGCGTTGACCGGCGGAAGTGCGGCAGAGCTGGCGAATCCACCAATAGCCATAAAGCTCAATGCTTTGCCCCGCTTCAAGATGAACCATTGAGGGACGAGCGTATTCGGGATAAGGGTCAGTGAACCCTGCCCGAACAGCCTGATCAGGAAAAAACCAAAAAAGAGCATTGCAATGTTCGCCACCATGCTGTTCAGAAAACAGGCAAGAGCAAGCCCGATGGAAACAAATACGAACATCCGCCTCTGCCCGAACCGGTCGATGAACCAGCCGACAAAGAACATGCATAAACCTGAGAGTAAGGTTGCGGCGGAATAAATGGAAGATACCTGTGAGCGGCTCCAGCCAAACTCTTCAATATATTTATCGATGAATACGGACACTGAGTATGTTTGGCCTGGCCCTGAAAAAAATACAGCCAGTCCTGCAACAGCAACAATAACCCAGCCATAGTAGAATTTCGTATGTATAGGTGCATCTGAATTCATTGTCACAACCTCCTTTTCCCAGGATAGCAAAAAGGTGAGTTGTATTTGAAACATTTGACTTGTAAACAAGGAAGTTTTTTTCTGAATAATTGAGATTTGGCTGAACGTAATTTTATGGATGGGTAGAGTAATTCAAAGGTAATCAAAGAATAGTAGAGAAAATAATGTGTAATAACGCTTACATAACCTCTTGTTAAGTTTCTCGATAGACGGTATGATTACTGATGTTTTGGTCGGAGTCTTTTCTACGGGAAAAGAAATACTATAGTACTAGAAAGAGGTGCAAGTTATTGTTCAAAAATTATAAAACTGAATGGTTCCACAATGTGCGGGGAGATATCCTTTCAGGTATCGTCGTTGCCCTGGCTTTGATACCGGAAGCGATTGCGTTTTCCATCATTGCAGGTGTCGATCCGATGGTTGGGTTGTATGCTTCCTTCTGTATTGCAGTTGTGATTGCTTTTGTTGGTGGACGTCCTGCGATGATCTCTGCCGCAACAGGTGCAATGGCACTTGTTATGGTCACTTTGGTGAAGGATCACGGACTTCAATACTTATTTGCAGCCACGATTTTAACGGGTGTCCTGCAGATATTATTCGGCGTGTTCAAGCTGTCCAGATTCATGAAGTTCATTCCCCGCTCCGTTATGGTGGGGTTCGTAAACGCCTTGGCGATCCTAATCTTTATGGCGCAGGTACCTCATTTCCTTGGTGAAGGCATGATGGTATATGCCTTGATTGCAGGTGCTCTTGCTATCATTTACATTCTTCCCAGGTTCACGAAAGTTGTTCCATCTCCGCTGATTGCGATCATTGTCATTTCCATGATTGTTATTTTTGGCGGACTGGGTGTCAAAACGGTTGGAGACATGGGGGAATTAACAAGATCCCTGCCTATGTTCCTGGTGCCGGAAATCCCATTTAACATGGAAACGTTGGCTATTATCTTCCCTTATTCCATCGCGTTGGCTATGGTTGGGTTGTTGGAATCTCTATTAACAGCTTCCATTGTCGATGATATGACAGACACGGCAAGTGACAAGAACCAGGAAAGTAAAGGCCAGGGGATTGCAAACATCGTTGCCGGATTCTTCGGCGGGATGGCAGGCTGCGCAATGATCGGCCAATCAGTCATCAATGTCAAATCAGGCGGACGCGGACGCTTGTCTGCTTTCGTCGCTGGTGTATTCCTGATGTTCCTTATCCTTGTGCTGGGTGATCTTGTTGTCCAAATTCCGATGGCGGCACTTGTGGGAGTCATGATCATGGTCTCGATCGGAACGTTTGACTGGGGTTCTTTGAAAACACTGAAAAAAGCCCCTATTACAGATTCATTGGTAATGATTGTGACAGTGGCAGTCGTTGTCTACACTCATGATTTATCCAAGGGTGTATTTGCCGGTATTATTCTTAGTGCTCTATTCTTTGCGGCAAAAATCTCTGAAGTGCATGTGCGCTCATTCATTGAGGATCAGACAGGTAAACATGTGTATCAGGTGACAGGCCAGATCTTCTTTGCCTCTGTAACCGACTTTATTGCAGCATTCGACTATAACGATAGTGCAGAAAAGATTGAAATCGACTTATCCAAAGCGCACATCTGGGATGACTCCGGTGTCAATGCTATCGATCGTGTTGTCCTGAAGCTGAGAGAATCAGGCGCCGCGGTGACACTGGTAGGCATGAACGATGCGAGTTCAAACCTTATAGATAAATTGGCTGTGCATAATAAAGAAGGCGCCAAGATTTCAGGCCATTAAGATAAAGAGACTGTTCTTCTTCGGAGGAGCAGTCTTTTTTTGTGGTTTTTTTAAAAAGGCTGTTTTCGCATATATTGTTGCTTTCGGAAAAATCCCAAGTGCCGGATTTTTCCCCTGTATTCATAGGGTTTTACTCTCGAAAAAGAACGGGCAGCTCTTTTCTTTCCTGCTCACCGCGGTTTTAACGACGATTTACCAGGATATTAGTTAAAATTTATATTGAATAGCAACAAAGTTTACGAAAAGAGCCTTTAAAAAAGAATTATTAAAGGCTTGGAAAAGGACAGCCACTCAGGGCCGTAAGAGGTTCTTAGGAGGGAAATGAAGTCTGTAGAGTGCGCGTGCTTGGTGGATGAGGAGTAAGAAGATGTCTAAAAAGGCTTTAGAATTGAAGAGCAGAAAAGTAGTAAAGTGAAAGGTTCCCTTTAGCTCATTGGGCGCACCCGCCTTTGAATGGTATCTTTCTTCCATGCAGGACCAAAGACGTACTCTATAACAAGGCGTGAGGTTAATAGACCACATATGATTAGTTCAAAAGAAGGCTTCCATATGGATCGCCGCATGATAAAATAAAATCAAAAGAGGTGTAGATGATGAGGTCAATCCTATTGGCATCTGACGGATCGCCGTATTCAAGCAAAGCGGCTGAGCATGTAGCGACCCTGTTAAAGGGCGGCGAAGAATACAGATTGATGGTGGTACATGTGATTGATCATGAAGCCTCCAAGCACGATGCCTGGCTTGGCATGAATCCCGGCGCAAGGCAGAGGGAGCGGGAAGAAAAAATCAAGCCGATTTCCAAAGTGCTTGAGCAAGCGGGCATCTCCTATTCCGTTAACCTGACAAAAGGAGATCCTGCTGAAGAAATCATAGAATGTGCACAAAAAGAAAATATGGATATGATCGTAATTGGAAGCAGAGGCTTAAATGCCATGCAGGAGCTAATGCTCGGCAGCGTGAGCCATAAAGTTGTACAAAAAGCGGACAGACCGGTTCTTGTGGTGAAATGATCGGCGGCAGTCACGCCCCGAATTTGTCAAATAGTGCCGGGTGCAGCCAAAAACTTTAACGCATTAACGCACTGAGAGGGACTGTCCCTCTCAGTGCGTTAATGCGTTAAAGGGAATAACGGCAGTACGATTCCCTTATAATAAGCATGTTTGATAAGGCACTCTTCACGGGTATATTTTACAGGGTGAGAAAAAACGGATATACATAGACTTTTTGTGTTGCTTTACGCCCCGAGCTGCATAGGCTGATATCAAAGTCAGGGATGAACATAAGGGCTTGAGGGAGCGAATCACACAGCTGCAAGACTTAATTTTCTATTTCCTGCATAATCCTTCTTCCGCTTTTAAGCGAAAGTGATAAAATAGAAACATCTATTCACATTTTTGGAGGCTATATATTTATGAAAACGAAAATCTGTTTACTATACGGCGGCAAATCAGCGGAGCATCAGGTCTCGCTGCAGACAGCCAAAGCTGTTATCAGTGCACTTGATAATGATAAATATGATATACATCCGATTTACATCTCGGAAGAAGGCCAATGGATAAAAGGGCCGGAACTGGAAGGTCCGGTGGAGAACGCGAAACAGCTGGCATTCTCTGAAGGAGAAGCCATTGCACCCAATGCATTGAGCACTACGTTGAATTCATCTGAAACGGAAGGCGGCACATTTGATGTGATTCTCCCGCTACTGCATGGACCGAACGGCGAGGATGGAACGGTACAGGGGATGCTTGAACTTCTGAACCTTCCATATGTCGGTAATGGCGTTCTTGCGTCAGCGGCCGGAATGGATAAAGTCATCATGAAAAACCTGTATGCACAGGCTGGGATTCCGCAGGTGGATTATGTGTGGTTCTTGAAGAAGACATGGGAGAGCGATCCGGAAGCAGCTTATCTGAAAGCCGAAAAAGAACTGGGCTACCCTTGTTTTGTCAAACCTGCCAATCTGGGATCTTCCGTAGGAATCAGCAAGGCCACTTCACGCGAAGAACTTGTCCTTGCTTTTAAGGAGGCCTTCCAGTTTGACCGCAAGATCATCATTGAACAGGGTGTCAAGGCACGTGAAATAGAGCTTGGTGTCCTGGGGAATGATGAACCGGAGTGTTCTGTAGCCGGAGAAATTTTACCGAAAAAAGATTTCTATGACTACAAGGCGAAATACGAAGATGGCGATACAGCCCTTATCATTCCGGCCGAAATTCCGGAAAATGTATATGAAAATATGAAGCGGATTGCTGTCGATTCCTTCAAAGCTTTGGATTGTTCAGGACTTGTACGTGCCGATTTCTTTTTAACAGAGGAAGGCCGCATATATATGAATGAAGTGAATACAATGCCTGGTTTCACTCCTTTCAGCATGTTTCCTCTCCTTTGGAAGCACAGTGGAGTTGAATATCCTGAATTGATCGAACGCCTTGTGCAATTGGCTCAAGAGCGTCATGCTGAAAAGCAAAATATCAAACATACCATGTAAGACTCGGAAGGGCTGACGGAGAAACTGGTCAGCTCTCTTCTTTTATACATACTAAAAGAGTAACAAAGTTCAAAAAAGAGCCTATAATAAAGGAAAGTAGGCGGACTGGAAAGGGAGCTGTCGGAATGATAAAGAAATCGTTGGGTGAACTATCTAAAATGATACAAGTGGAGAATGATCTATCGGCATTTCAGGATGTCACCATTCAAGGGGTCTGCATTGACTCCAGGAAGATTGAAAAAGGTAACTTGTTTATCCCTTTCAAAGGGGAGAATGTTGATGGACATAAATTTGTGGAAGGGGCCATCGAGAGCGGAGCAGCTGCGTCCCTCTGGGAAAAAGATGTCCCCAATCCCCCTGAAGGCATGCCGGTCATTATAGTTGAGGACAGCCTCAAAGCATTGCAAAATCTGTCCACAGCGTACCGACATGAACTGGGTATCCAAGTCGTTGGGATTACAGGAAGCAATGGGAAGACAACGACAAAGGATATGGTGGCCAATCTGTTGAGCCTGAAATTCAAAGTGCAAAAGACGCAAGGGAATTTCAACAGCCATATCGGTCTCCCTTTAACCATCCTTGACCTGGAAAAAGGGACAGAGGTCGCTGTACTGGAAATGGGGATGAGCGGTTTTGGCGAGATCGAGCAGCTGTCAACGATTGCGCGCCCGGATGCAGCCATTATCACCAATATCGGTGAATCACATCTTCAGGATCTGGGTTCCAGGGAAGGCATCGCCAAAGCCAAGCTTGAAATTATCAGTGGATTAAAGGAAGACGGCTTGTTCGTGTATTACGGGGAAGAGCCGCTGCTAAAGGAAAGGATCGACGAAGACTGGACATTTAAAGTGGAAACGTTCGGGAAAGGTGCAGAAAACACATTATATCCTCTTGAGGTGAAGACCACTGATTCTGGAAGTGTCTTCAAGGTGAACGCAGACCGGGACACAGAAATCGTTCTGCCTGTCCTGGGTGAGCATAACGTCATGAATGCACTGGCTTCCATGCTTATTGCCAAAGAAATGGGTATAGACTATAAAGAAATGCCAAAAGCTTTCCAACAGTTGAAGCTGACACAAATGAGAATGGAAATGATGGAAGGGAAGCGCGGGGAGAAAATCCTCAACGATGCCTACAATGCGAGCCCGACTTCGATGAGGGCGGCCATCAATCTTTTATCAGGGCTTCAGGGCTACAGCAAAAAGATTCTTGTAGCCGGCGATATGCTCGAGTTGGGGCCGAGGGAGGAAGAGTATCATTATGAAGTCGGCCGGGAGGTCCAAAAAGGGAAAGTTGATCTGGTGTTCACTTACGGAAGCCTTGCCAAACAGATTGCTAAAGGAGCTGCAGTGAATATTGGCGCAGAGAACGTCTTCAGCTTCGGTGACAAACAGGAACTCAGTGAAAAACTTGGAAACGTTCTTGAAGGAGGAGAAATCCTTTTGTTCAAAGCTTCGAGAGGAATGAAGCTGGAAGAAGTCATCGAGCAGCTGAAGTAGCCTTTCATTGACTGTATTGGTGCCATTGACCGGTGGCTGGTAACAAAAACGGGCACATGTACCAGGCGCCGATCCATTTAGATATGTTTTCGCAGTCCTGCCAGTGAGGTAATCCTCATATGAGCTGCACAGCCTTTTATAGGAAAACCCTCCTCTTCCAGCCATGCTGCATTCATCCCTGCTTTACAGGCGGCTGCCACATCATTCTCATAGTGGTCACCAACATAAAGACAATCGGAGGGTGTGACGTTCAACGCTTCCGCAGCCATTTCAAAGATCGCCGGGTCGGGCTTTTTCACTCCGGCTTCTTCAGAAATGATAATTGCATCAAAGTAACCGCGAAGCCCGAGAGCGTTGATGGTCCGATTTTGCATATCTGTCTGTCCGTTTGTAATCATTCCGAGCCTATACCCCATTGATATACTAAAGTCCAGGATATCGGAAGCTCCATCCATCTCCAGGCAGTGCCGATGGAAGCTTGTCAGGTAATCATGAAGCAGTTCTTCAGGGGAGAGAGGAAGGTTGAATTCTTCCGATAAGGCGGTGTATACCTTATCTTTCCAAACATACCCTTTGCGCTCAAGCTCGATGAAACGGTCAATGTAAGTAACGGGAATGGGCGAGTCATGGAGGGTATTCAACTTTTGGTGCTGCATTTTCAGGAATGAGAGAACCGAAGCATCCCGGTCATGTAAAGTCCGGTCCAAATCAAATAGAATCGCTTTCATGAGAGAAACCTCCTTAAAGAGAATTTTTTGAGAAACCAATAGTTCCCAATGTCCATTTCACAGTAATCAGCACTTCTTATAGGCTGTGGTTGTTTTTTCTCCGGAAGTTGATTGGGACGGGTGGAAACGCCGCCACGGAAAAACTTGTTCTTGAAGTGGAACTCAACAACCTTATAAAAATAATAGGCAACAATAAATATAATACCTTGAAAACGGTGATAATGATGAATGGATGCTTACTTATACATGGTTTTACAGGAGGACCTTACGAAGTCAATCCTCTGGCCAGCTACCTGGAACGTCATACGGACTGGAAGATTGTTGTCCCTACCTTGCCCGGTCATGGAGAAATCCTTGATTTGAGAGGGAAGAAGGCAGATGAATGGGTGGAACACGCCAAGGAGGAATTACGGGCTTTGCTGGAAGAATGTGAACAAGTATATGTTATCGGCTTTTCCATGGGAGGCTTGATTGCCAGTTATCTTGCAGTAGAATATCCTGTCAGCAAACTGGTCTTATTGAGTGCTGCTGCTTATTATGTCAATCCGAAACAGCTCCTTACCGACATCAAGGAAATGTTCAGGGATGTGTTCAAGGGAGAATTGTCCAATAATGAACTATATGTAAGGTATAAGAAGAAAATCAAGGACACACCGATTTCAGCCACCTATCAGTTTCGGAAGGTGGTGCTGATGGCAAAGCCGCTGCTCAAGGACATCAAGGTCCCTGTTTTTATCGCTCAAGGGAAAAAGGATGGAATCGTTCCTCCGAAAAGCGCAGATTTCTTGTATGAGGAAATTACATACGAAGAAAAGGAAAGGCATTTTTCGGAAGAAGCAAAACACCTGATCTGCCACAGCGATGACAGTGACGAGTTGTTCGAAAAGGTGAAGGAATTCCTGATAAAAGAAAAGTGAATAGCAAGATATTTTTACTTTAATTGAAATCTTTTTCTATTAGTGGTAACATAGCCATAACATTGTTCACATTTTTTTGTGCAAACTCTTCTTTAAGAAGAGTAATTTTTTTTGTAGGGTAGAAATTGTCCCAAACACGTTGCCGATAAGGATAACACGGCTTTCTTAATAAATATATTCTCGGTAAAATCCATGACCTTGAAATTCAGGGCGCTTAGACTATAGCCGGGTTCTCTTTAGGAAAATGTAGACCATGTCAATAAAATAAAAGTATCAACAAACAAAAGGAGAATGAGAAATTGACAAAGTTTTCAGATTTAAATTTAAGTTCTAGTACATTAAAAGCTGTCAATCGCATGGGCTTTGAAGAAGCTACACCAATTCAGTCAGGTGCGATTCCGCTTGCTCTCGAAGGCAAGGACGTTATCGGCCAGGCGCAGACAGGTACTGGTAAAACAACAGCATTCGGTATTCCGATGGTTGAGAAAATCGATGTGAACAATCCAAACGTACAGGGCCTTATCATTGCCCCTACGCGTGAATTGGCCATCCAGGTTTCAGAGGAACTTTTCAAAATCGGCCAGGATAAAAGAGTGCGTGTATTGGCTGTTTACGGCGGTCAGGATATCCAGCGCCAGATCCGTGCGATGAAAAAGAACCCTCATATCATCGTCGGTACACCTGGGCGTATGCTTGACCACATCAACCGCAGAACGTTGAAGCTTGGCAATGTAAGCACGCTTGTATTGGACGAAGCGGATGAAATGCTTAACATGGGATTCATCGAAGATATCGAATCAATCCTGAAAAATGTACCAGATGAGCGCCAGACACTATTGTTCTCAGCAACAATGCCTGGTCCGATCCGCAAGATTGCAAACAACTTCATGACAGATCCTGAAACAGTAAGTGTGAAGTCCAAGGAAATGACAGTACCGCACATTGAGCAGTATTTCGTAAAAGCGCATGAAAAAGAAAAGTTTGATGTGCTTTCCCGTCTTCTTGATGTCCAGTCACCTGAACTTGCCATCATCTTCGGGCGCACAAAGCGCCGTGTCGATGAACTGGCACGTGCATTGACGCTTAGAGGCTACTCTGCAGAAGGAATCCACGGCGATTTGAGCCAGGCGAAACGTATGACTGTACTTCGCCAGTTCAAGGAAGGCCGTATCGACGTTCTTGTCGCTACAGACGTTGCTGCCCGTGGATTGGATATTTCCGGTGTAACACACGTTTATAACTTCGATATCCCTCAGGATCCGGAAAGCTACGTTCACCGTATTGGACGTACAGGACGCGCAGGTAAAGAAGGTATGGCGATGACGTTTGTAACACCAAGAGAAATGGGCTACCTGCGCATTGTCGAGAAAACAACGAAAAAGGCTATGACGCAAATGAAGCCGCCTACTTCCAACGAAGCATTGGAAGGACAGCAGCGCCTGGCGATGGAGAAGCTTGTTGAAACAGTGAAATCCAACGAACTTCAAAATTACCGCAGCATGGCTAAAGAGCTTCTTGAGGACCATGACAGCGTGGAAATCGTTGCGGCAGCTCTTCGTCTCATGACCAAAGAGCCGGATGATACTCCAGTTCAAATCTCGGAAGAAAGACCACTTCCAAACAAGGGTAACGGAGGACGCGGCGGCGGAAAGCGCGACTTCAAAAAAGGTTCTTCCCGCGGCGGCAAAGGCGGAGGAAGACAAGGATACTCTTCTTCAAGAGGACGTACTTCTTCAAGAAACCCTCGCCGCAAGCAGCAGCGCGAATCTTAATAAAAGTGAAAAACCATTCCCGGGCCGGGGATGGTTTTTTGTTTTTTTTAAAAGGAATTCGTGTGCTGCTGGAGGGTGATATCGAATTCGACACAAATAAGTCCAATGAAATCGCGGGTGTGCCAGTAAAGAAGCCCTTATTTCCTAAGCATTTTCTGATAGAACGCGCGTCAATCGCAGATACTAATGCAAAAAAGGCGGGAAAGAAATGACGATAATTCGATTGGGGTATGTGGCGATGAGTGTTCACCTCGAAAATGCTTCTCCATCTCAGACCATGACGTATAAGCAGTTTTCTCAGCTGAAGGACAGGGAGGCGGGCTTGCGGAAGCTTGAACGGATTGCCGTCTCCAACCTGCAAAACTGTCTCAGGCTCCTCAAGCATAATCTTGCACACGATATTAAATTCTTTCGATTCAGTTCCAAGCTGATCCCGCTTGCTAACCATCCGGAGCTGAAGGATTGGAAGTTCATGAGGGCAGTAAAAGAGCCATTGAAGGAAATCGGGAATTTTATCACAGAGAATCCACAGCGAGTCGGTTTTCATCCAGACCACTTTGTCCTTCTCAACACCAATAATAAAGAGACGCTCAAGAACACACTGCAAACATTAAAGATCCATGAGGCATTGCTGAAAGGAATGGATGTTGAGCCCAAACACCGCTGTGTCCTTCATGTCGGCGGCGCCTATGAAGATAAGGAACAGGCGCTGGAACAGTTCATCCATAACTGGGGACTCACTCCTGTATCGCTGCAGGACCTGGTCATATTAGAGAACGATGATACGGTCTTTACTCTGCACGATACTTTATATCTGTGTGAAAAGCTTGGGATTCCCATGGTGTTTGATTATCATCATCACCTGGCCCATCATGAAAAAAGCTGGGAAGAGGATTGGGAAAGGGTCGTGGGAACCTGGGCAAATTCACCGCTTCCTGTGAAGATGCATATTTCCAGTCCGCGTTCTGAAAAGGAGTATAAAGCCCATGCTGAGTACATTGATCCGGAAATGTTCATGGACTTTCTGAAGGGAATCAAGGGATCCGTAGGTCAAGTCGACTGCATGATAGAAGCGAAGAAGAAGGACGATGCCTTGTTCCGCTTAGTGAAGGACCTTCGGGAAAACAAAGCTCTCCAATGGATTGATCAGGCATCTTTTGAAATTTTATAGGGAATTGAAACTAAAATGTGCCTGCAATCGTATACAATGAAGGAAAGGATTGGATTGGAGGCAAAACAATGGTGAACGAACCGAGCACTAGAATATCGAAAAAAGCGCTCCCCGTGTGGAGGTGGTCCGGGCTGATCCATTCAGCTGGGGTGATCCTTCTTGCGATCGCGGCGTTTGTTCTTGCAATTATTTTTGAATGGCCGCTATGGATACCGGTGACGGCAGTTGTCCTGGCAGCCATCTATACATACTTTTTTGCTGTGTTATTTCCGAATATACGATGGAAGCGATGGCGTTATGAAGTAAGAGAGCAGGAGATCGAGCTTCAGCGGGGAGTCTTCTTTGTAAAAAGGACACTTGTGCCGATGGTCAGGGTCCAACATGTGGATACAGTACAGGGACCGCTTCTACGGAAATACGATTTAGCGACCATTACGATATCGACGGCGGCGACTACTCATGAAATCCCGGCGCTTGATATGCATGAAGCGGATGAATTGCGTAATTCCATCTCAGCTCTGGCGAGGGTGGCTGAAGATGATATCTGAAAAAAAGAAGCTCCATCCTATTTCAGCAGTGGCAAACTTTTTAAAGCAATTAAAAGAACTTATTATCCCATTTATCTTTCTGGTGTTTCTAAACAGAGGGGAGAGTGTGGAAGGATTCCTGGAATGGCTTCCGTTTATCATTGGGGGAGCAATCATGATCTTTCTGCTCGCCTCAGGAATCATCAAGTGGCTTCGGTTCTCCTTTTGGCTTGAGGATGGAGAGCTGAGGATTGAATACGGACTGTTTGTAAAGAAAAAAAGGTACATTCCTTTTGATCGAATCCAAAGCCTGAATTTGACGGAAGGAATCCTGCAGCGGCCGTTCGGGCTTGTCAAAGTGAAGGTGGAAACGGCCGGCTCTTCTGATTCCAAGCAGGCTGAAGCGGAACTGACGGCCATCAGCAAGGAGGAAGCTCAAGACCTTCAGAGAATCATTAATGAAGCCAAAACGGGAAAACGGACTAAAGGGGCTGAAGAAGATCAGGCTGTTTCCGGGGACACAAGCGAAATCGTGTTCAAGATGAACTTTAAGGACCTGCTGCTGATGGCTACGACTTCGGGAGGGGCAGGGGTGGTCATATCGGGCGTATTATTCTTCCTGTCACAGTTTGATGAACTCATCCCGTATGAAGCCGTATTTAATGAATTGGAAGAAATCGTCCGAAGCGGGATTGTGTTCGTGAGTATAGTGGTCATCCTTGGCCTGCTGGCGGCATGGATTTTAGCCATCATCGGAACGCTGCTTGTCTATGCTGACTTCACTGTCAGGAAGCAGGGAGAAGACTTGATTATCACGAGGGGGCTCCTGGAGAAGAAGCAAATGACAGTTCCTTTGAATCGGATCCAGGGAGTGAGGATTTCGGAAAACATCCTGAGGCAGCCATTGGGATATGCGGCAGTCCAGATAGAAAGTGCGGGTGGGTCGGTGCTGGAAAAGGAAAGCAGCACGATCAAAATCCTCCCCATGATCAAAAAACAAAAAATTGCTGCTATCATAAAGGATATTCTTCCTGAATACACGGTTTCTGTTGATTTTAAGCCGGTACCCCAAAGGTCTCTGAGGCGGTATCTCTTCAGGGAAAGCCTGCTCGTCACAGCAGTCGCTGCCGGTTTGTCCCTTGCCTTTTGGCCAATCGGGCTATGGTCAATGCTCCTTTATGTACCATTCTGGCTGTTCGGCTATTCAAAGTTCCGCAGTGCAGGCTGGAGTATTCAAGGCAATCAGCTGGGATTACGATACCGCATGCTTCAGAAGCATACGTTATTAATGAAAAAACACCGGATTCAATCCCTGGAAACAGAACAGAATTTCTTTCAGGTGAAGCGGGAGCTGGCTAACCTCAGGGCGACAGTGAAATCCGGAGAAACGGGAGCGGCTGGTAAAATCATCGACCTTGATGATAAGATTATAAAAAGCATTTATGAATGGTACTATCCTGAGAAGCAGGGTGTTTGAACAGACTGTGGCTGGTCGGGAATAAGACGGTATATGGTGCTCCGCCCATTGGGAAGCGGTAGATATCTAACGATGGAGATTCAAAAATGAAATCCCTGTACAACCAGAAAGCTTAATAAAGGACGAAAAAACAAACGGCATACACGGGGATAACTCCCTATTGTGCATGCCGTTTGTTTAATAGCGTGTTTTCTTAACCATCATTGGAAGCAGCAGCCAGGAAATGAGGATGCCCGCAAGCAGTCCGAATAGATGAGCTGTAATATTAATATTGGACTGAAAGAAAGTCATGACCAAACCAATCACGACAATAGGAATGACCACTTGCTTGTTTTGGGTGGAAATCAACTGTTTGTGAAACAGGGCCATACCGACATAAATGCCGAATAAACCGAAGATGGCTCCCGATGCACCTACATGATTGTAGGTGAGCGGTTTTAAAAGGTATGTGGCAATGTTGGCGCTGATGCCGCAGATGAGATAAATGGCAGTGAATTTTATCTTACCCAGCATCCTTTCGAGAGCCGGGGCAAAAAGGATGAGTGAAAACGAGTTGAATAGCAGGTGGGCAAATCCCAAGTGGACAAATATTGGAGTGATGAGCCTCCACCATTCACCATTGAATATATAGAGATTGATTCCGGCAAAATGTTCATAGACCCATATCTCTGGAAGGAACGGAACCAGCGTGACGCTGAATAGCAGCAGATGAATGAATACAATAATGGAGACAATGGGATAAAGGCGGATAAATTGAGAAAAGCTTTCGGTGCGGACAAACATTTTCTACATGACCTCCTATAATAGCGGTGTGTCCGGATAAAAGGTAATCCATACTTCTACCATTCTACCTGTATATACGCGAAGTGTGTAGCGGGAAATATGGTACTATCAGATTGGGATATCTTGTACTAATACTATGTAAACATAGACAGAAATAGAATGAGGAGGATTTAAATGATCAAAGGAATCGGCCTTGATATTGTAGAGATTGACAGAATTGCCGAGCTTGCAGCAAGGCAGCCGAAGTTTATCAGGAGGATCCTGACCGGTACTGAAATTGAGCAGTACATTTCTTTAAACGGTGCCCGGAGATATGAATTCCTCGCAGGCAGGTTTGCGGCGAAGGAGGCATTTGCTAAAGCGAGGGGAACGGGTATCGGGTCGGAGCTTTCTTTTGTCGATATTGAAATCAGGAAAGACTCATCCGGTAAGCCGTATATTTTCTCGCCTGTTGAAAAAGGTGTCCACCTTTCCATTACACACAGCAGGGATTTTGCGGCTGCGCAGGTAATTATAGAAGATATGGGGTAGAATGAGGATCGTATTTAGCTGCTTCTTCAAGGGCACGAACCAGGGAAAAGCGGTTTAAATCTGTCTGGAACCATGATTTCAAGGACACCGGACCAGCAAAAGACGACAAACAGACTTGAAAAGGGCTGGCCAAGGACATCAACCATGTATGCAGCCCTAAAAATATCTTGAAAGACCAACCCCAAAAAATCAGCAAGAACACAGCCATTACACGCAATTCAACCAGACAAACGATCCGATTAATTTTTCCGGGCTTGTCATCTTTCCTAGCATAAACCTCAAGGTTGTCTCATATATTCATAGTGCAATAGGAGAGACAAGACCAACCGGCAGCAGGATTGCTGTTCTTTACAGGTATTCGGACGGCGGATGTTGAGCGGGCTTGGATTGGAGAACGGTTCATTCGTGCCGGCTGGTTTTCCCCTCTCTCTAATACGTTAACTGAGATAAAAGGGGTTGAAAGGATGAAGAAGAAGTTAGTTGTGTTGGCTGCGGCAATGTTGGCAATATTGATGCTTGCTGCCTGCGGAGCGAAGTCTCAAGAAGATGTTTTAAAGGATTTGTCTGCCAAAGCGGAAGATATGAAGGGATATAAAGCGAAAGCAAAGATGACTCTTCAAGTCGGGGATGAACCGCAAACGTATGAGGTGGATATTTGGCATAATGATCCCAATTACTACAGGGTGAACTTATCAAATCCTGCAAAAGAGCAAAGCCAGATGATCTTGCGGAATGAGGAAGGAGTTTTTGTTTTGACGCCTGCGTTGAACAAGAGCTTCAAATTTGAAAGTGACTGGCCGAATAACAGCAGCCAGGCTTACCTTTTTGAGTCGCTTGTGGAAGATATAAAGGCTGATAAGGAAGCAAAATTCACGGAGACTGATAAACACTTTGTATTTGAAACAGCCACGAGGTATCAGAACAACCAAATGCTGCCCTCCCAGGAAATCAGCTTCAACAAAAAAGATTTGACGCCCGTTTCTGTAAAAGTGATGGATGCAGATAGAAATGCGCTTGTAACCGTTGAATTCTCAGAAATGGATACCAAAGCGAAATTTGATAAGAATGACTTTGACATGAAGAAGAACATGACAGGCGCCCAGCTTGAAATGCCTGTAACCGCAAGTGTGGACGACAGTGAGTTCACTGTAACCTATCCTCTTGCAGCAGCTGAAAAAGGAGCAGAGCTTGTAGAGGAAAAAGAAGTGAAGACAGATGATGGGAAACGGGTTGTCCTTACGTACGATGGTGAAAAGTCCTTCACACTCGTTCAAGAAAAATCAACCGTCGTTCCTGCTGTGACCGTCTCCACAACTGTTAACGGAAATATCCAGGACCTTGGCTTTACCATTGCAGCAATGACAGACCGCACCATTACATGGACATATGATGGAGTCGACTATATGCTGGCATCCAACGACCTGACTCCGGATGAAATGACCGAAATTGCCCGCTCAGTCCAAGGGTCAATGGTGAAATAAACCCTTTATCAAGGAGCTGCTCTGTATGGGCGGCTCCTATTTATGCTGCTGTTAGATAATTCTGGTGAAGGTTTGGTATAATTTTATAAGAAGAGTGGAGAACCCTCCGGCAAGTGCCAGCTGTTCAAAAGATTGAGAATCTGGCGGTTTTCGGAGGAGATAGAGAATATAAGGTTTGACAGAAGACAGCCCGAAGGCAATAATCGATTATTATCTGTTCTCGATTATTTCAGAAACTCTTTGGTTAAACTTAGTCGCCATCTAATGAAAATTTTAAAAATTTCGCTATAATTAATCCAGGTAATCTTGGAGAGAAAGAAAAAAGCCGCTCTCCGTGTTTGGGGAGGAACCCCCTGGTTTTCAGAGGGAAATCCGGGTTTTGCGGCGTTTCCGAACGTAAATCTATACGAAGATAGCCTTTTAGAAAGAGGAAGTGAACCCATTTTGATTACTCAAACCCGATTCTTCAGGGATACCTGGGTAGAAATCAATCTCGATCATTTATATAAAAATGTTCATAATATCAAGCGGCATCTACCCGAAGGCATCACGATGTTTGCAGTCGTGAAGGCCAATGCATACGGCCACGGAGACGTCCAGACTGCACGCACTGCCCTGAAAGCTGGAGCCGGCGGCCTGGCTGTGGCATTTCTTGATGAAGCCATCTCCCTCAGAGAAAATGGGATCACTGCACCGATTCTGGTGCTTGGCGCTACACGGGCAGAAGATGCCTTCCTTGCTGTAGATCATGATATCTCACTGACAGTATTTGATCATGCCTGGCTTGAATCAGCAAAGGGATTCCTTGAGAAGGAAGAAGGAAGACTGAACCTCCATATCAAGTGTGACACAGGGATGGGCCGGATCGGAGTCCGGAATCCACATGACCTTCGGAAAGTAGAGAGCTTCATCCGCAATGAGGATAAGTTCTGCTTCGAAGGGATCTTCACGCATTTTGCCACAGCGGACGAGCTCGATACGGCATATTTTGAACAGCAATTGAAAGCATTCGACGAAATGGTCTCCAGTTTATCAGAACGTCCCCGCTATATTCACAGTTCCAACAGCGCAGCCACGCTTTCCCATCCGGAATCACATTTCAATGCGGTTAGGGCAGGGATTGCAATGTACGGTCTCTCGCCTTCAGTTGAAATGAAGAGCATACTCCCGTTTCCGTTGGAACAGGTATTCTCCCTTCACTCCAGAGTGGTTCAGGTGAAGGAACTGCAGGCGGGAGAAAAGGTCAGCTATGGGGCGACATATGAAACGAAAAGGAATGAATGGATCGGCACGCTGCCGATTGGTTATGCCGATGGCTGGTTAAGAAGGCTGCAAGGGCAGGAGGTTTTGGTGGAAGGGAAGCGTGCCCCGATTGTCGGGAGGATTTGCATGGATCAATGTATGATCAGCCTGCCGGGAGAGGTCAAACCGGGGACGAAGGTGACCTTGATTGGAGCACAAGGCGGCGACTTCATCTCGATGGATGAAATTGCCGGACATCTCGATACCATCAACTATGAGATCCCCTGTATCATATCGAACAGGGTGCCAAGGATTTATATCAAGGACGGGGAACCAGTTGAAGTGTCCAATCAGCTGCTGGCTACCAGCGGGTTTTATAAAAAATGAAAACCGCACAGCATAGAATGGGAAATTATAAATACATTAGGTAAAAGATGCATAATTCCCCAGTGAATAAGCCGATAATAGAGGAGGATTTTATTTTAGTCTTTTATCTTGCGTTAATTGATGGTATGATAGGTATGGTAGTAAACGAAACGGTATATAGTGATTGGTGGAGGTGTGGTTTGTGTCTGAATCCAGCACAACAACAGAAATCTTAATTCGCTTACCGCAACAGCTCGTTACAGAATTAGACGGCTTTGCAGAACAGGAAAACGTAAATCGCAATGAGTATATCTATCGTGCGACTAAAATGTATCTTCGTGAACGTAAGAAGCGCCAAATCCGTGAAACAATGAGACGTGGATATATGGAAATGGCAAAGATCAATCTTGCTATCGCTTCCGAAGCCATTCAGGCAGAATATGAGGCGGAACATACAGTCGAACGTTTAGTGAGTGGAGGCTAATCCTTTGATTGTCAAGCGTGGTGACGTCTATTTTGCGGACCTTTCCCCAGTAGTCGGATCCGAGCAGGGAGGCGTAAGGCCTGTTCTTGTCATACAGAACGATATCGGCAATCGGTTCAGTCCCACAGTGATCGTGGCTGCCATCACAGCCCAGATACAAAAAGCAAAATTGCCTACTCATGTTGAGATTGATGCAAAGCGCTATGGCTTTGAAAGAGATTCCGTTATCTTGCTCGAACAGATTCGAACCATCGATAAACAGCGTTTAACGGATAAGATTACGCATTTAGATGATGAAATGATGGAGAAAGTGGATGATGCCCTTCAAATCAGTGTGGGCCTCATACAGTTTTGACAAAAGAACGCTCTTTGATTTAGGGCGTTCTTTTTTTATATTTAGAAGGCATGGTTTAACGGGCCGGCGGTATTTAGTTATGCCAGCCGGCCTTTTTGTTTATTGCGATTCTGCCGGTGTATTCAAGTGGCTGGATAAAGCGGCTTGTCTATTGTAAAGTGGATTATATGACAAATAATCAAAAACTACTTATAATATAAGGGAGATTAGCCGGAAGTACAGATACTTGACCAAAAAGGTTTGTTTTCATATGTTCGGAACCGATGACCGTTTTAGAGGGTACAGTCTATATTTTTACATTATTTTAAATCGACGTTACAACTGGCACTTCTTAGAGGGAACAGAAAATCTTTATGATAAAATGGGGAGGACTAGATGTTTAACGACCTAATAGGAACAATCAAAGAAAATAAGACAGAATTTGTCTCAAAATGGATGGAGATAATGAAAGACGAATCAGATGATATCGTAACTGAAGTCGTATCTGACCAAGTCTTTATTAAAACAAGCCATGAGTTTGTTGATCTGCTTGTGTCGAATCTAGAAGACTCTAATGAATACTCTGCCAGGCTTGATGAATTTGCGGAAAGGGTTGTCCGTCTGGGATGGCCGCTGACCTTCGTAACATCGGGACTCCGCATGTTTGGCAGGATTGTCTATGACTATCTATCTGAAAGCGGAAAGATTACTAATGACAATCACAGACAGGCTGTTGAGGACTTTGACAAGTGGCTGTCGCCCATGTACAACGAAATTGTACATGCCTATGCGAAGACATGGGAAAAAACGGTTTCTCTGCAAAAGATCGCCCTTCAGGAACTGTCTGCCCCATTGATACCTGTATTCGAAAAAATTTCTGTCATGCCGCTTGTCGGCACGATTGATACTGAGCGGGCCAGACTGATTATGGAGAACCTGCTGACTGGTGTCGTGAAACACAGAGCCGAAGTAGTATTGATTGATATTACCGGGGTGCCGGTAGTGGATACAATGGTTGCCCACCATATCATACAGGCATCGGAGGCTGTCAGGCTTGTTGGCGCCCAATGCATGCTTGTGGGAATCAGGCCGGAGATAGCCCAGACCATCGTAAATCTTGGAATTGACTTAAATCAGTTCAGTACCAACAGTACATTAAGAAAGGGTATTGAAAAAGCCCTGGAAATGACGAATAGAAAAATTGTGGCAACGGAGGGAACAGTGTGAGAATACCAATACTAAAGCTGCATGATTGTCTGTTAATATCCATCCAATGGGAATTAGATGACCAAACGGCACTTCAGTTCCAGGAAGACCTGCTCCATAAGATTCATGAGACAAGCGCTAAGGGTGTGGTAATCGACATTACTTCAATCGATTTCATCGACTCTTTTATCGCTAAGGTGCTCGGTGACGTTATCAATATGTCCAGGCTTATGGGGGCAAAAGTTGTCATTACAGGAATACAGCCGGCTGTTGCCATCACTCTTATCGAACTTGGCATTCACCTGGATGATGTTTTGACGGCTTTGGATCTAGAAAAAGGTTTGGAGAAATTACAACAGGAATTGGGGGACTAGTGAATGGAAATCCAATCCTGCGTTAAGATTACTAATGAGTGGGATATCGTTGCAGCCCGACAGCTGGGGCGTAATGTAGCGAAGGATTTGGGATTTGGCACAGTCGACCAAGCCCGGATAACCACTGCAATCTCTGAACTGGCGAGAAATATATACCTGTATGCCGGACAGGGACAGATATGTATAGAGAAATTAAGCGAGAACGGAAAGAACGGTGTTCGCATAATCGCTTTGGATGAAGGACCGGGAATTAAGGATATCCGAAAAGTGATGGAAGATGGCTTCTCGACTTCTGGTGGCCTGGGTGCCGGACTGCCGGGTGTAAAGCGATTGATGGATGAATTCAATGTGGAGTCTACCCCGGGAGAAGGTACAGATATAAGAGCTACAAAGTGGCTCCGCTAGGGGGAGAGACATGGACTTTAGAGAATTGATGGATGTCAAATATAAAGAGATCATCGAGAACTATTTGAAAGAGCAGGATGAACAGGCGCTGTATCTAGGCCAAAAGTTCAGCCGGAAATCAATTGAGCATAATATTTCACCCGAAGAAATCATCAGTCTCCATAAGAGCATCATGCTTGAAATGGAACCTGGATTGTCTGGGAGGGTGCTTGATTCTTTTGATATATTACTAGAGGTGATGATTGGCTACGGGTTTGCCTATCGTGAGCATCAAAGCCTGCGCTCGAAGCAGCAGGAATTGAATAATGAGATTGAAATCGCTTCGAACATGCAGCAGACCCTGCTCGGTACTACGGTACCCGAGGTCGAGGCGCTGGATGTCGGGGCGATCAGCGTCCCTGCCAGGAGGATGAACGGCGACTACTATCACTTTGTCCAGGATGACAATGATTATATAAGTGTGGCCATAGCCGATGTAATTGGGAAGGGGATACCCGCCGCGCTTTGTATGTCTATGATCAAATATGCAATGGACAGCCTTCCTGAACACCGCCATTATCCTAGTGCTGTATTGGAAAGCCTTAACAGAGTCGTGGAGATGAACGTAGATCCAAGCATGTTCATTACAATGTTCTACGGCATGTATGATCCATACAAACATACTTTTAACTATTCTTCTGCCGGTCACGAACCTGGCTTCTTTTACAATTATGAAAGCAGGGGGTTTGAAGACCTTGATGCAAAGGGTCTCCTGCTGGGCGTTGATAAAAGGGCGAAGTACAGACAGTATGAACGTCAGGTCAACGTCGGCGACTTAATCATCCTTCTTTCTGATGGTGTGACAGAATGCAGGACCGAAGAAGGGTTTATCGAAAGGGAGGACTTGATCGGATATATTGAAAAATACATCCATCTGCCTGCCCAGGATATCGTGAACAGTGTATATAAAGAACTGGAAAGGCTTCAGCATTTCCAGCTACGGGATGACTTCACCCTCATTATTTTAAAAAGAATTTGTTGATCAATGTTTATTATCCCGAATACAGGGTAAACAAATATAGCAATGGATTTGTAGAAGAGGTGAAAATTGATGAATTTGACGATAGATTTGAATGAAAACGATAAATTGATCGATGTGAAAGTGAACGGTGAAATTGATGCCTATACGGCTCCTAAATTAAAAGATGCCCTTTCTTCTTCAGCTGAAGAAGAAAATGTTGTTATGAATGTTGATTTATCCGAGGTTTCCTATATGGACAGTACAGGCTTAGGGGTTTTTGTAGGATTATTCAAAACCATTAAAGCAAACGGTGGCCAGCTTTATTTAACCGGTTTATCAGAACGCTTAAAACGCCTGTTTGATATCACAGGACTTGGAGATATTATGAATATTAATTCCGAGGTAAAAGGTGGCGTAGAATAATGCAAGATTTTGACTACATCGAGATGAAAATTCCTGCTAAACCAGAATTCGTGGGTGTCATAAGGCTGACACTGTCCGGAATTGCGAGCAGAATGGGGTTCGCCTATGATGCGATTGAAGATTTAAAGATAGCTGCAAGCGAAGCTATTACGAATGCGGTGCAGCATGCTTATAAGGATGATACCGGAGAGATTATTGTCGGATTCGCTTTATATAAAGAGCGCTTGGAAGTTATGGTAGCGGATAATGGCGAAAGCTTTGATTTCAAAAAGACTCGTGAAGAAGTGGGTCCATATGATGCGGAAAACTCTGTGGAATTCCTCAGGGAAGGCGGACTAGGGCTATACCTTATTGAAAGTCTGATGGATGAGGTGAAGGTCCACCATCAAGAGGGTGTAACAGTCTTCATGACTAAGTTCCTCGAAGGAGAGCAGGTGGAGAAGGATGCCGAGACTATCTCAACCTAACCAAACAAAAGAAAAAGTAAAAGAATGGATAAAAGCATATCAAGAGGAAAATGATGAGGAAGCTCAGAGTAATCTCGTCCTTCATTATGAAAATCTTGTAATATCCATAGCGCGCAAATATTCAAAAGGGAAATCTTTTCACGAGGACATTGTGCAGGTAGGTATGATTGGTCTGTTAGGTGCCATCCGCCGTTATGATGATTCCTTCGGAAAGACATTTGAAGCATTTGCAATCCCTACAATCGTAGGCGAAATCAAACGTTTCCTTCGTGACAAGACATGGAGTGTACACGTGCCTCGAAGAATTAAAGAGTTAGGGCCCAAAATTAAATCGACGGTCGAAGAGCTTACCAATACATTGGAACGCTCGCCAAAAGTCGATGAGATTGCGGATTTTCTTGAAGTAACGGAAGAAGAAGTCCTGGAAGCAATGGAGATGGGAAAAAGTTATCAGGCATTATCTGTCGACCACTCTATTGAAGCTGATTCCGAAGGCAGTACAGTCACGCTTCTTGATATTGTCGGAAGTGTCGACGATGGATATGAACGAATCAACCAGAAACTTGTCCTGGAGAAAGTACTCCATGTTTTATCAGAGAGAGAAAGGCTCATCATTCAATATACTTATTTGGATAATCTCAGCCAAAAAGACGCCGGAGAGAAATTGGGAATATCTCAGATGCACGTTTCCAGGCTCCAAAGGCGGGCAATCAAAAAGCTGAAGGAAGCTATAGATGCAGAAATGAGAAATTCGGAGCGTTATCCTGAATGACTCATTTAGTACAAGACCAGATTGAGGTTTATGCCAAGCAAGTTTCAAAGGGGAAGAATCCTTATTGTGGAGACAGTTTCTTTTTTACATCCACCAAAGACTATTTCATCTGCATACTCGCAGACGGTTTAGGCAGCGGGAAGTTTGCCTACGAGTCTTCGAATGCAGTAGTGGAATTGGTAGAGAAGCACCACCATGAAGATGTTTCAACACTGATGAATCACTGTAATCAAGAACTGATGCATAAAAGAGGCGCAGCTGTTGCGATCATGAAGGTCTATTATAACAGTAATGAATTTGAATACAGTTGTGTTGGCAATATCCGCTTCTACCTTTATTCTTCGGTAGGGAAGATGATGTACCCTCTGCCGGTAACTGGATACCTTTCCGGCAGACCCCAGAAATATCGAACGCAAAGATTTACCTACGAACCCCAATCTAAATTCTTACTGCACTCAGATGGATTGAACATCACCAATATTAAATCCCTGCTACAAAATAGTAATTCCTTAAGAAAAATCAATGATGAAATCAGCTTGCGTCTGGCAGAGCCCATAGACGATACGACTTTTATAGTAGGAAGCTTACTCTGATGTCGAGTAGGCTTTTTCTTTTTGACTAAAAACGCGGAAGTGGCAGTCAAGCGGGAATGCTTTATGATTAAACAGTATATATAGCATAGGCTATGGTAAACTTGGTAGGTAAAGAAATAATTGGAGGGATACAGCAGTGACATTCGTACTGGAAAAACCAAATCTCATCGAAAAGATTTCTAAAGATCTTTCAATTAATAGTAAACAGATAAAAAGTGTCATATCCCTGCTGGAAGAAGGAAACACCGTTCCATTTATTGCCCGGTACCGGAAAGAGCAGACCGGTGCTTTGGATGAGGTGCAAATCAGGGCGGTGATGGATGCATGGAACTATATCCAAAACCTGCATAACCGAAAGGAAGAAGTTCTTCGTTTGATCGAGGAGCAAGGGAAGCTTAGCGGTGAACTGAAAAGAGATATCGAGAAAGCGGATAAACTTCAGGTCATTGAAGATCTTTATCGTCCTTACAAGCAAAAGCGCAGAACAAAAGCAACTGTCGCAAAGGAGAAAGGACTTGAGCCTTTGGCACATTGGATGCTCTCATTTCCGGCAGCAGGCAGCCTGCAATCTGAAGCAGAGAAATATATTTCCGAAGCAAAGGAAGTTTTTTCGGCAGAAGAGGCAATTCAAGGGGCGAAAGATATTATTGCGGAGAGTGTTTCCGATGATGCGAAATACAGGGAATGGATCCGTAACGACACATTTAAAACAGGAATACTAGCCACCTCTGTTAAAAAAGAAGCTGAAGACGATAAGAATGTTTTTGAAATGTATTACGATTATAGTGAGCCAGTGAGCAAAATTGTTCCCCATCGAGTTCTTGCTGTAAACAGGGGGGAGAAGGAAGGTGTCCTGAAGGTATCTATCAACCCTGATACCGACAGAATTCATAACTTCCTTGTCAAAAACGTCATTAAAAAGGAATCAATTGCATCCCCAACCATTGAAGAGGCCATTGAGGACAGTTATAAAAGGTTGATACAACCCTCCATTGAGAGGGAAATACGGAACACATTGACTGAAACGGCGGAAGATCGTGCGATCCATATTTTTACAGAGAATCTACGCAAGCTTCTCCTTCAACCGCCGCTAAAAGGGAAGATGGTACTTGGAGTCGATCCTGCGTATCGTACCGGATGTAAGCTGGCGGTAGTCGACCAGACAGGGAAGGTACTGGATATCAATGTAATCTATCCTCACCCGCCTAAGGCTAAAAAAGAAGCTGCAGCCGAAGCCTTTAAAAAGACCCTGCAAAAATTTGATATCGAAATCGTTGCAATTGGAAATGGAACTGCCTCTAGGGAAACCGAGCAGTTCGTAGTGGACAATCTTAAGGAAGTGGGCGGAGAAACTTCTTATATTATTGTTAATGAAGCAGGAGCCAGTGTGTATTCTGCATCTGACATAGCAAGAGAAGAGTTCCCTGACCTGCAGGTAGAGGAAAGGAGCGCAGTGTCCATAGCGCGCAGGCTGCAGGACCCTCTTGCAGAATTGGTGAAAATCGATCCGAAGTCTGTAGGGGTAGGCCAATATCAGCATGATGTGTCACAGAAAAAGCTGAATGAATCCCTCACATTTGTAGTTGAAACGGTTGTTAATCAGGTGGGTGTTAACGTCAATACGGCGTCTGCATCACTTCTGCAATATGTAGCCGGTTTATCCAAAACGGTGGCCAATAATATTGTGAAGAAAAGGGAAGAAGAGGGAAGGATCACTTCCAGAAAACAATTGAAGAAAATCCCTCGTCTCGGAGCAAAGACCTATGAGCAATGTATCGGTTTTCTGAGAATTATCGACGGCGAAGAAGTGTTGGACAGAACGCCAATCCACCCTGAAAACTATGATGAAGTCAGAAAGCTCTTAAAGAAGCTGGATTTAGATGAATGTTCTCTTGGTACGGAAGAACTGAGAAAGAAAGTGGAAAGCATTCATCTTGAAGAGATGTCAGCTGAGCTTGGCATCGGTAAATTGACACTGAAGGATATCCTCGATGCCCTTGTACGTCCTGGCCGTGACCCGCGGGATGAATTGTCAGCCCCGCTGCTTAAGAAGGATGTTCTGAAGCTGGAAGACCTTCAGCCGGGCATGGAACTGCAGGGAACAGTCAGAAATGTGGTCGATTTCGGGGCGTTCGTAGATATTGGCGTGAAACAAGACGGCCTTGTCCACATTTCGAAATTGCGCAAAGGGTTTGTAAAGCACCCTCTGGAGGTTGTATCTGTAGGGGATGTAGTAACAGTATGGGTAGAGACTGCTGATGTAAAAAAAGGAAGAGTCTCCTTATCCATGGTAAAAGAATAAGGAAAGAGGAAACACTGCTTATCATGAGCAGTGTTTTTTTCTATAGAAGTACCAGCACTGATTAAGAAGTTTGATCTGGTACCGGTCTTTTTCAAAGTAGGCTTTCCGCATTTGGCTGACGAGCCAGTTAGGCATAACCAGACCTCCTTTAATTTGATCGTTAAATTAGTGAACCTGGCTTAGTTCAGGCATGATTAAATGATGGCTGAGTAATTTTTGCTCATTTCCGCCTGGAGCAGGCAAAACGCAAGAGCAATGTATTTGCTCGGGCGTTTCGCTTGCTCCAGGCAACCTTTCAGCTGTGCTGAAAGGCGAGTGAACTTTGTTCACGCGAATGAGCAGAAAACCAGAGTGATTTGTTTAAGAATAATGATATATAGGCATTAGAAAATCTTACTTAAATATATGCTATAATAGTTTGTCAGGTTCACCGAAAGGGGTTAAGTTCATATGGAAAACAGTGAGTTGCAGGAGCTGGTTGAAGATATATCAACACGGCATTTCGGCAAACCTTTCAGGCACACAGCTTTTTTCAACAAAAGACTGCGGACGACAGGCGGGCGGTATATGCTGCGTTCACATAATATTGAACTAAATAGTAAGTATTTAGAAGAACATGGGATGGGTGAGCTTGTCGGCATCATAAAACATGAGCTTTGCCATTACCATTTGCATATAGAAGGAAAAGGATACAAGCATAGGGATAAGGATTTCAGGGACTTGATGACAAAAGTTGAAGCGCCAAGACACTGCAGCCCGCTGCAATCCCAAGCGAAGAAAGAACAAAAAGTTCTGCTGTATATGTGTACGGGGTGCAGCCTTTCCTACAGAAGAAGACGAAGAATAAACACAGAACGGTATGTCTGCGGGAAGTGCAGAGGAAGATTGAAATTAGAGAATGTCAGCACCGACTAACTTTCAAAAAAAACCCGTTGACATCTATAATTCATGTGGTTATAAT